>JBDTOH010000082.1:0-14150 GCA_039933355.1 Gemmatimonadota bacterium
GATCCAACGTGAATGGGTCAGCTTGGACACTCAATACCTCGCTTTCGTGTTCTCTCCTATGAGCAAGCGATGTGCCGCAAAACTTGCCATGTCACGGAATCGAACAGCGTGATCCTACCCGCCGGCGTTGAACCGACTTACGGTATTCTCGCGAGGCGAAGCCGGTGAGATCGGGCCAGGTGTTGCAGCTCGAGAGACCTAGAGCACACCGGGTGAACGAGTTAGGCAGCTGTGCCACAGGTCACAGGGCCACTCGGCCTGCGGAGCATTCTGGGTGTTGGGGGATGTTCGATGTAGAGCGGGTACCGCATTCGTGCCGGCGGCGCATCAGTTCTTGGCGGGTTCGCCGCGGTGACGCCTCAGACGACACGAACTCCGTCGCGGGCAACGATCTGGCCGTGGATGGTGACCCCCAGCCCCAGCTTGAGCGAGGGGGCGGAAATCGTCGTGAGGGCATCGGGGGCGCCGATCGTCACGCCGGAGCGGATCTCGAGCGGGCCTTCCGCGATGATCGGACCCCCGACCGACGCATCCTCGCCTAACGTAACGGCGGCACGGCCCACCAGGCTTCCGGTGATCCGGCTCCCCCGCTCCGTCACGACGTCTCCGTGGGCTTTGACGTTCCCCTGGATCCGCGCACGAGGACCCACCTGCAGCGTGCCGGCGACGACCAGGTTGGTTTCCATGACGGTATGCCACGGCAGCTCGAGGTCCCCCTCGATCCGCAGGTGGTTGCCGATCTGCCGGCTTCCCACCGGCAGCTCGAACATCCGGGACTCACCGTCTGCGCGCTCCCGCTCCAACGCCAGCCGGGGCTCCGTGCGCTCTGCCGTGCGGATCACCGGGGCGCCGACCCGCTCGACCAGCGTACCCCGGCCGAGAAGCACGCTCGTATCGGACGAGACCCGGCCCAGCAGGCTCGAGCCCGCCCCGACGATGAGCGGACCGACCGCGTGAACCCACCGGAGGACCCGGCTGCGCTCGCCTAACGAAATGCTGCCGTCGCCCAGCAGAGCGCGGTAGGCGGCGTCCGGCCCTCCCAGGATGTCGGAGCGGCCATAGACTTCGCGCAGGAACATCTCGCCGCCCTCGAGCACCGTGGCCTTCTCCAGCAGCATCAAGCGGTCGTGCGCCCCGTTCTCTTCGGCGCCGCGAGCGAGCGTGTCGACCATGCTGGTCACCCGGGCGAACAGCGTCCCGTCGGGGAGCCGGCCGAGATATTCGGGCGGGAGGCCGGGCTGGAGCCCGTCGAGCTGGCCCGTCATGTACCTCCGGAATCCGCGGGCGAAGAAGGCCACGTCGCCCGCGTCTCGCCCGACCACTTCGAGCGGCGCGACATCGACCGGCGCGACGAGCTCGCGGATGGCCGGGATCAGCGGCAGAAGGAACCAGCCGATCGTCCCGGCGAGCAGGATCAGAAACGACAGAATGGTCATCCCGCCCCCCGCGTCGGCGCCGGCTCGGCTGGGGTGCCGCGGTACCGCTCGGTCTTTTCCCACTCATGGTCGTGACCCCGAATCGCACCCACGATCTGGGCGATAGTGCCGGTCGTGACCGAGACCATGCTCACGAGAAACCCAAACACGAGAAACGGCAGCAGCCGGATCCGCTCGCGCGAGCCGTCCAGCCGGGCCGCGGTCGCGACCTCGAAGAACGCCGCAAAATTGCCTAACGTGCTGTAGGCGGTGATCGCGAGGATCGCCATGATGCTCTCTTCCAGGCCGAATCCCAGATAGTAGAGCGAGAGCGCGAGCCCCCAACCGATCAGCAACAACGGCCCGACCGCGAACACCCCGAGCAGGAGCAGCCCGTCGAGCACCACCATTCGGCGGAGATGGACCGGTCGGCGGAGCAGCGGGCCCGCGTACCTGACCAGCGCCTGATTGTGGCCGCGGGCCCACCGCTTGATCTGGCGGATCCGGGTCGGCCAGTTCTCCGGCACCTCCTCGTAGCACTCCGACCGGTTCTGATAGACGACCTCCCATCCGGCCAGCTTGAGGCGATACGTCATGTCGGTGTCCTCGGCGAGCGAGTCCGCCCGCCAGCCCCCTACCGCCTCGAGCGCCGCTCGCCGGACCCCGCCGACGGTGCCGCCGTATTGCGGGAGAAGTCCCAGGTTCATCCGCGCCTGCTGGTCCACCTGATAGCCGCCGGAGCGTTCCAGGTCGAGCAGCCGCGTCAGCAGGCTCCTGCTGACGTTGAGCGGTACGACCCGTCCCATCACGACTCCGACCTCAGGGTCGAAGAACGGTGCAACCAACTGCTTGATCAGCCCGCGGCCGGGGAGGTAGTCCGCGTCGAACACCAGATGCACCTCCCCTTGGGCCAGCTCGCACGCTTCGCCGAGCGCGGCGGCCTTGCCGGGGCGACCCTCGGTCCGATGGTACGCCTTGACTTGTCGCGGAAATCGCGCCGTGTAGTCGTCCACGATCGCTTTGGTATTATCGGTGGACCGGTCGTTGACCACCATGATGACGAGCTGCTCGGCGGGGTAGTCGACCGCGAGCAGGGCCTCGATCACACCCGCGATCACGCGCTCTTCGTTATGTGCGGGCACGAAGACAACCACCGAGGGCCAGGTGGCGGTGCCGATGTCGACGTACGGCTGCCGGTGCCGGCCAAAGAGCCGGTTGATCGTGAACAGGTAGTGCCGGGCCGTATAGACCAGCACGATTCCCACGATGATCAGGAGAGGAATCAGGATGACGATCTTCATCGCCGCCGCCGTTCCTCGCCGAGGACACCGTCCCAGCTCATGCCCCAGCCATAGAACGCCACGAAGATCATCACATCCAGGACGAGGCCGAACATCAGAAACAGGACGGGCATCACCACGAGCGACAGGTGGATGATCAGGTACGCAATTACCATCGCCTGGAGCGGAATGAAGATCGCGAGGTGCGCAAGAATCGCCGCCGTCAGTCCGATCTTCTTGGTCCAGGTCACATCGTAGATGTAGTAGGTGAAGCCAAGGAGGAGCGGAACCAGACCGATCACGAGCAGCCCGCTGGTCAAGAGGCCGACAAAGAATCCGGGCAGGCGATACGGGAAATGCGCGCCCCAAACCGCGAAGTAGAAGATTGCGGTCGCCTGGATCACGACCATCGCGCGGAGGAAGTAGGCGACCGGGATCAGGCGCCCGCGGAGTGCGAGCGTCACGAGCAGGATGGCCCCGGTGATAGCCGTGGCGATCAGCAGGGTCCGCCCGTCGGGAATCGCAGCTTGAATGCCAAGCACCGGGAGGTTGAACGAGAGCACGCCGAAGAGGTTGAACTCGCGAACGTCGACGATGCTGGCAAAGCCGAGGGATTCGTGAGCCCGCTCGACCAGGAGGAGCCAGAACCGGCCGAGCGGCCCGAGCGACAGCGCCACTCCGACCAGGAACGTCAGGGCCAAGATGCTGCTCGTCACCAGGCGCCGCCGGGCTTCTGGGAGCACCAGCATCGAGCGGTGCGGCTCAATCACCCCGCCGCGCACACCCCGATGAGCCAGGTTGAGTACCATCCGCTCACGGGCGGCCAGCGACGGCGCCGGCGGCTGTTTACCAGTAACGGGTGAGGCCAAGGCGCCCTCCGGTTCGCTGGTAGAACGGGTTGTGATACCACTCGGCGCCGAGCCGCACGCTCCACCCGCGGGAGAGCCACTGCTCGAGCTCCGCGGCGGCCGACTGACTCGCGAACGAACGAATCGGGTCCGGCTGGCCGATCAGCTGATAGCTCTCGGTCCCGGCTTCGCCCCGAAGGGTGAGCGCGCGCGACCGAAAATGCCCGAGCGTGAGCGCCGCAAAGCCCCGCCCGGAGCCCAACGTTCCGGGATCGCTCCAATTGGCCCGGCCGCCGAGCTCGAACACGCCGGCATCGAAGTACGCCGCGAAGCTGCCGAACACCGCGACATCGCGGTAGATGCTCTTGGAGCGAACGTAGGTGACGCCGATAGTGGAGACGAGCCGCTCGGCCGCGCCCCATTTCCCGTGGAGCGACGCGTCGAGCCGGAGGTCGGGGAAATAGAAGCGGCCGGTGCCGCCGCCCACGCTGACCGTCGTGAACCAGCGGCGGCCGAACGCATGCCGGTTTGCGATCGAGCCGTAGACGCCCCGATCGCCGAACGCCTCCTGCCACCGGGTCTCGAACAACATCAGATCGTGGTCCCCGGCGGCGGCCGCGGCTCGAAGTCCAAAGCCGGTCCAGCTTCCGAAGCCGTCGGTGACGTGATCGGCGCTCGCGGTGGCGCCGACCCAGCTGCTGCCGAACGGGCGGGTGAGGGCCTGGCCCGCGAGCGGCGTCACCCAGACGCTCATGGACAAAGCGGCGACAAGGGCGCGCGCCGGACGGGCTTTCACCTCAGCGCATCCTCGCGGCAACCGCCGGCGAAGAGATGAGATCATCGGCTCCGAGCCGCTTTTCGATCGCGTCGACGATCAACTCGGCGGCGTGGCCGTCACCGAATGGATTGGCGCCGCTGATCATCCGCCGGTAGGCGATGTCGTCGGTCAAGAGCTCGGACGCGGCTCGGAGAATCGCGACCGGATCGGTCCCGACGAGCCGGCCGAAGCCCGAATCGACCACTTCCGGACGCTCGGTGACGTCGCGGAGGATGAGGACCGGCTTCTTGAGCGAGGGACCCTCCTCTTGAATGCCGCCGGAGTCGGTCATGATCAGCGTGGAACGGCGCATGACCTCGATCAAGTCGGGATAGCTGATCGGATCGAGCAGAACCACCCGGTCGATCTCCTGCAGCTCACCGAAGACGACTTCGCGCACGCGCGGGTTGAGGTGCACGGGGAACACGACGAGAAGATCGGGGTAACGAAAGAGGAGTTGCCGGAGCGCGTCGCACACGCTCCGAAGTCCGGTGCTGAGAATCTCGCGCCGGTGGGCGGTCACGAGCACGGTGCGATGGAACGCCCACGGAATCGCGTTGAGCTTGGGGTCCGCGAACACGCCGTCGTGCCGCATCATCCGGAGCGCGTCGACGATGGTGTTGCCGGTGACGTAGATGTCGCGTGCCGGGATCTGCTCGTCGATGAGATTGCGGCGGGCCCGGTCGGTCGGCGCGAAGTGAAGATCAGTGACGCAGCTCGCGATCCGGCGGTTCGCCTCCTCGGGAAACGGTCGGCGATTATCCCCGGAGCGAAGGCCGGCCTCAACATGGGCGATCGAGATTCCTGAGTAGAACGCTGCGAGCGCGGCCGCGACGACCGTCGAGGTATCGCCCTGGACCATCAGCAGGCGGGGTTTGATTCGGGTGAACGCATCGGTCAGCGCCAGCAGCGCCCGCGCGGTAAACTCGGCGAGGGTCTTGTTGACGTGAGTGAGCCCCAGATCGACGTCGGGCTTGATCGAGAAGGCAGCGAGTGCTTGTGCCAACATCTCGCGGTGCTGAGAGGTCGCGATGACGAACGGGCGAAATACATCCGAACGCCGCTCCAGTTCGCGAATGACCGGCGCCATCTTGATGGCCTCGGGCCGCGTGCCCAGCACAATCGCGACGTTGTAACGGGTTACGGCTTCAGTTGTTACCGCCCCGAACGCATTCGCCATGGCCTTGCTCTTTTGGGTTCCGCTACAGCGGGAGCAAGTCCAGTGCCATCTATTGCAGTCGGGATTCGATGGGCAAGGCCGAATGACCCCGTTCGACCGCGACAGTCGTTAGGTGCTGGCTTCGCCGGAGGGATGACCGCGGTAGATCACGACTTGAACCGGCTCGAGCGTGATCAACCCGCCTTCGATCATCTGATCGAGCTCCGGCAGAATCGCGTCGACTCGCTCCTTGGTATCGACGCACTCGACGATGATCGGCAGATCGAGCGAGAGCCGGAGCACGCGGTCGGTATGGAGGCGGGCATTCGCGCCGAACCCTCCGATCGCCCGGAGCACGGTGGCACCGGCCAGATGACGGGCGCGAAGCAGCAGGAGAATCGCTTCGTAGAGTGGGCGGCCGTCGTGCTTGTCGCGCTCGCCGATGTGGATCCGCATCAAGATCCGCTCTCCGGGTAGTCCCTGCATGCGTGCCTCTTCCGTTATCCCGCGCGATGGAGCGCGAGAAGCTCCTTGGCCGCGACGATGCCGAGCGCAGTGGCGCCGATCGAGAGGCCGAAGCTCAGCGCGAGATACAGCGAAGCCCGGCCGTAATCCCCGTCCTCCAACAGGCGAACCGTTTCCCAGCTGAAGGTCGAGAACGTGGTGTAGCCGCCGCAGAAGCCGATTGTGAGAAAAGCCCGGACGTCGGGCGTGATCGCAGTTGTGTCGAGAGAAAAGCGGAGGATGATTCCAATGAGAAAGGACCCGGTGATGTTGACGATCAGCGTGCCGAGCGGGAAGGTCGTCTCGACGAGACGCTGGATCGCCCCCCCGACCAGATAGCGGACCATGCCGCCGAGGGCGCTCCCGAGGCCCACAATTCCTAACGACCACATGCCGCGGTCCCTTCTCGAGTGTGAGAGAAGGTAACGATCGCTAGCCCGAAATCGAGAGGCGGTCAGTCCCGGCTGGGACCGGGCCGAGTTTGGAGAAGTTGGTGAATCGCCGCGACCGCTGCGTCGTCGTCGCTCAACAAAACGAGCTCACCGCCGCGAGGCACCGGGCGGAATGTGCAGCGGAGCTGGTGCCTGAGATCGGTCAGGACCTGGAGGGCTGTCGAATCCGATCCGAGCACCGTCACGAGATGGAAGTCCCCGCGCCGGATTGCGGCGGCGGACTCGAGGAGACGGAGTCGGATGCTTTCGACGACCGACGGATCGGTGCCTCCGTAGATCAGCGTCACCCGTCCGCCGCTCTCGTTCGCGGCGTACGCGAGGCGGACCGGGCGCTCCGCCATGGCGAGATCGACCGGGCCATTGGTCCGTAGTTGAGCCTGAGCTGCGAGCCCGGGCAACGGAAGCGCCGCGAACACCGCAAGGAGCCGCATCAGCCGGGTGACTCGTCTGACGGCTGGGAACTGGGCACCGGGCCGAAGGGTGCTCCGACCAAACGCTTTGCGCGGGCCAACTTCTGGCCTTACCGGGGCCATCCGAGATGTCGATAGATTAGTCATTGCCGTGGACGAAACTGGCAAGACGGGTGCCACGAGACATCAGCTGGGCGTGTTGATTTCTCGCTGATACTTGATGAAATCCTTGATCGCGACGAGCGCGGCGGGATCGCCGGTCAGAAGATAGATTTCGCCGCCCCAAGGCAGAGGGCGAAACTCGTAGACGATGAATCCCGCGCGCTCCGTGAGCCCCTTCGCGCCGGGCAGCGCGCCCTTCGTCCGGAAATAGCGCCCGAGGTCCTGACGGCGGAAAGCCCGAGTCATATCGAAGAGGTAGGTTCGGAATGCGGCGACCTCGACCGAATCGGCGCGCACGGCCCCGAGCGAGATCTTGCCGCCGTTATAGATCGCTTCATACCGCATCCGCGAATGGTACGGGGTGACCCTCTTGAGCACCGCCGCCTGCTCGGTCGGATTCAGCCTCGAGGTGTCGTTCGCCGGCGTGAGCGTCCGCTCGGCAGTCCCGACCCCACGCTTGCGGCCCTGGGCCGAGCCATCGGCATTGACGCAGGCGCCAAGAGCGACGACAAAGGCGATGCTCGCGAAGAGCCGGTCCGGGTAGCGCACGCCTAACGACGGACCGAGCCGCTCCGAAAGTGTCCGGCGGCCTCGATGAACTCGTGAAAGAGCGTCCTGGTCTTCCGGTCGTCGAACATCTCCGGATGCCACTGCACGCCGACCGCGAAGCGGTCCCCCGGGATCTCTACCGCTTCGATCAGGCCGTCCGGGGCATATGCCGAGGCCACCAGGTCGGGCGCGATCCGCTTGATGCCCTGGTGATGCATGCTATTGACCGGGACTCGGGAGTGCTCCCACAGCGCCCCAAGCCTGGTACCCCCGACAACCTCGACCGGGTGAGCGAGGTAATCGCGAGCATACCCCTCCGTGGGGAAATAGTCATGCTTGATCGCGGCCGGCAACTCCGTCTCGAGATCCTGATGGAGGGTGCCGCCGAGTGAGACGTTGAGGACCTGAAGGCCGCGGCAGAGCCCGAGGAGCGGCTTCCCATCCTCGACCGCCCACCGAGCCAGCGCGAGCTCGACCGCATCGCGGGCGGGGTCGGTCCGGCCGAGACGCTCATGAGGACGTTCACCAAAATTCACGGGATCCATGTCGACGCCTCCAGCCAGGAGGACGCCGTCGAGGCGCTCGTAGATACAGCGCAACGTCTCGATGTCGTCGTGCAGCAACGGCACCATCACCGGGACCCCGCCGGCGCCTGCGGCGGCGTAGTAATAACGCTGATTCATCACCCACGACTGGGGGAGCCCCTCAGGGATCCCGTCGATGGAGTGCAAGGTCTGCGTCGGAATCCCGACAGTGGGACGCTCTAGCATGGCTGTTATGATAACCAGGTCGAGGTTCAGTTGGTTCCTGGGATCGCAAGGAATAGGCCGGGACCGATTCCCAGGCTCCCTGCCCCTCAGACCACCCCTTCCGCCGTCTCTTCGATCAGCTGATCGACGACCGCCTTCAGGCTTCCGGTCCTCTCGTACGTCGCGAGCTGGCGATCGGCGCTGGTGCCTTCGGCGAGGATCTTGAAGGCGTACTCCACTTCCTTCCGGCTGCCGAGCTCATCGACGACGTCCCCGATGAACCACTCGATCAGCTCGCGAATCAGATCCCGAGCCGGGAACTCCCGCTCCTTGCCGAAGTCGATCAGCTTGCCGTCGAGCCCGTAGCGACAGGCGCGCCACTTGTTCTCTTCGATCAGGGCGGAGGCGTACGGTCGCCAGCTCAGGTTGTCGCGGCGGAGCTTCCACACCTTGTACACGATGGCCTGGAACAGCGCCCCGATACAGACGGCTTCATCGACCCGGGTGCACACATCACAAATCCGGAACTCGAGCGTGGGGTAGTTCCAGCTCGGCCGGACATCCCACCAGATCTTCGATGCGTTAGGAATGCTGCCGGTTGCGACCAGCGTGTTGATGATGTTCTCGAACTCGTTCCACGACCCGAGGCTCCTCGGGATCCCAGTCCGCGGAAAGCTCCTAAAAACGATGCTCCGGTACGACTTGAGCCCGGTCTTTCGGCCGAGCCAGAAGGGCGAGCTGGTCGACAGCGCGAGCACGTGCGGGAGCATGTAGCGCGAGGCGTTGAGCGCGTCGATGACGAACTCCCGATCCTCGATGCCGATGTGCACGTGGGTGCCGAAGATGAGGAGCCGCTGGGCGAGCTCCTGTAAATCCTCGCGCACGCCGAGGTATCGTTCGAGGGGCGTGATCTCCTGTTCGAGCCAGCTCGAGAACGGATGGCTCGCAGCCGCCGCCACGCGAAGCCCATTCTTCGCCGCGAGGTCCATGACGAGCCGCCGGAGCCGGATCAGCTCGCCGCGGGCCTCGGCGGGAGTCCGGCACACCTTCGTCCCAACCTCCACCATCGACTGGTGCAGCTCGGGCTTCACCTCGCCGAGGATCACGGAGTCCTCTTTCAGGATCTCGGTGATGTAAGACCGCAGCTCGCCGGTCTCCGGGTCGATGATCTGATACTCTTCCTCGATGCCGAGGGTGAGGCTGGGAGGCTTCATGGTCCGTCAGTGGTTAGGCGTTGATCGCTAGGTGCGGGCTTCGACTACAAAAGTCGGAACGGTGGAGCCGCCGCCCGCGGTCACGTTGACCAGCGTAGCGGTGGACACTCGGGTCAGGCAGCCGTCCGCGAAGGCTCCGTCAAACACGAAGGGGGCCGTGTCGGTAATCCGGTTGGCGAAGACCACCTTGCCGTCGACCACGCTGGGATAGGCCTCGCTCGGGAGCCCGATTCGTTGCTGCACGATATACGGTGTTGCCAGCGCCTTGGCGAGAGCGGCTTCCCAGGTCGGGTCGTCCACCTCCCAGCCGAGGACGATGCCGGCGCCGCCGTAGTCGTCGTTAGGCTTAAGGACGAGCCGGCTTCGGTTGGCCGCGGCGAACGGCACCAGGTCGACGGGTCGACCCTCGTGCTCGGTGGTCCGCTCTTCGACCACACGGGTCCATGGCACGTGCTCGGCGACGAGGGCTTGCTCAGCGGCGGTGAACAGGCCGGCGTTGCGCTCGTCGGAGAGGACGGCTAGGCTGGCTTTCTTGTGGAGGATCTTGCAGCGAAACGGGTTTGCCATACAGACCGCCCCGTCCCGCACGGCTCGGACGATCGGGTGATCGAGGCCGCCCCGCTCGATCAGCTCATGAATCAGCACCCGTTTGTAGATGAGGTCGATCGCGTGGCCACCGGCGTAGAGCCGGCCGCCCCGGTACTCGGTCTCGCGCGGGTCGCCGATGATGCAGGTGTATCCCATCGACTGGAAGTAGTCCCGAAAGAGCAGGAACTCGCTCATGGTGGGCACATCATCCCAGTCGAGAATGCCGATCACCGGACGGTCACGCCGGCCCGAGAACATGGTCCACGCGCGGAGCAACGAGTGGAGCACGTTGTGCCGCGCGGGCAGCGGCCGGAGCGCGTGCGTGCGGCGAAAGAGTCCCGTCACGGGAAGCGCGAGAAAAAGATCGGTGAGCGCGTCGTTGTAGGCTGAGCCGGCCGGTGTCTCGGCGTTGTACTCGGTGAACCGGAGCCCGCCGTCTTCGGGGGAGAAGAACGCGTCCAGCCGGGAGACCGGGGACGCATCGGTGCGCGGATCCTCGAGGACCAGTGTCGTCTCCCAGTCCTCGAGACGAAACTGCGCCAGCACGGCGCGGTTGGCGAGAGCTGCCTGGAGCGCTTTGTCGAACGCGACGAGCAGCCCGCCGATTCGGTGGCGGAGGAAGTCGTACTGCTCGGTCGAAAGAAAGCGGGGCCGGAGCACCGTGCAGAGCGGCCGTTCGCCGAAGAAGAGCCCCCGCCGGCGGAGCTGATCGGTGAGCCACGCCTCGGAGTCGGCGCCCACTTGATCGGTGAGGGCGCCGTGCCACGTGTCGATCGCCCGCGCGAGCGTCACGTCGACCGCCCCTTGAGGAAGTTTTTCCAGCTCGGCGGGCCGGCCGACCGCGGCGCGAGCGCCAGCTTGATCGTCATGTCCGCCATGGCTTTGACGACCCATTCGAAGTGGGCCGGGGTCAGCGAATAGATGTCCATGTCCGGCGCCGGATTCATGAAGTCGATCGCGTACGGAATCCCGTCCCGAATCGCCCACTCCATCGAGTTCATGTCATATCCTAACGCGCGCACCAGGGTGAGCGAGTCGGCCACGACGCGCTCGTGGACTTTCGGCGCGAGAAAGTTGAGCTCGGTGCCGTACTTCCGAGCCTTGGGGTCGTATTGCATCGGGTAGACCACCTCCTGCCCGATGCAGAGGCAGCGGACGAACTCCTCCCAGTGAATGAACTCCTGGGCGATCATCGTCAAGAGACCCGAGTTGTCGTAGTGGTGGAGCAACTCCTCGAGCGTGTGGCAGACGTACACTTCCTTCCAGCCGCCGCCGTGGGCGTCCTTGAGGATGCACGGCATCCCGATGTAGTCGACGATGGCCTTCCAGTCGAGCGGAAACTCGAGGTTCCGGAGGCTCTCGGTGTGCACGATCCCCGGGATGTACTCCTTGTTAGGCAGGACGACCGTTTTGGGGCTCGCAAGCCCGAGCGACGTGGCCAGCGTCGCGCCGAAGAACTTGTCGTCGGCCGTCCACATGAACGGATTGTTGATGACCGTCGTCCCCTGGAGGACCGCGTGCTTGAGGAAGGTCCGATAGAACGGGACCTCGTGCGAGATCCGGTCGACAATCACCGCATAGCGCGCCGGATCATCCATTCGGGGCGCGCCGAGCTTCACGTACTCGGCGGTAACCCCCTGGTTGCGGCGACTGATTTCTTCGATGAAGGCCGGCGGCCAGCTCCATTCGCGGCCCACGATGAGGCCGATTCGCTTCGGTTCGGGTGCCATGTGTAATCCCGGTGAAAGGGCGTTGGTTCGAAGGGCGCAAGGCCCCAGCGCGCGAGCTCAGTCGTGCCCGCCTAGATACAGGCGGCTCATCTTTTCCCAATAGGGCCAATCGTGCGCCCAGCCGTCCCAGACGCGGAGCGCATTCCCGATGCCCTTGCCCCACAGCATGTCCGAGAAATCGGCGTTGTTCTGATAGCTCGAATCGTCCCGGCCGACGGCGAAGACGATGTCCTGTCGGGTAAACGCGCCGAGACGCGCGGGGTCGTGCTCGTACCGCATGAAATCGAACGGGTTAGAGGCGTACACGTTCTCGTCCGAGTAGCCGCCGGTCATCTGCTTGATGTCGTAGAGCCCGCTCAGTCCGATCATCCGGTTGACCCGCTCCGGGTGGCGGAAGGCGAAACACGCCGCGTGGTAGGCGCCGAAGCTCGCCCCCATCGCCACCACGAATGGGCTCGGGTTCAGATGCTCGGTGAAGGGAAGCAGCTCAGTCAGGAGATAGTGGTCGTACTGAAGGTGCCGCCACGCCCGGGCGCCTGGATGCATCTGCTTGTTGTACCAGCTCTCGTCGTGGACATGGTCGATACACACGAGCTGAATCGCGCCGCCCTCGAGGTAGTCGGCGAGGACCTCTTGCATGTGCCGGTCGCGCCACTCGTAGCAGCTGCCCATGGTCGTCGGAAATACCAGGACCCGGGCACCCGCGTGCCCGAACACTTCGAGGTGCATCTCGCGGCTGAGCGCACTGCTGTGCCAGTGATGGTGATGATGTTGCACGCGTCGTTTCCCAGGGGTCAGAGCGGATCGGGTCGAGGCCCGGCCGGCTCGGTAGAGAGCAGCCACGGGAGCGCATGGCGAAAGCGCCGTCCCCAAGCCTCTTCATCGTGATCACCGCCGATCTCCTCGACATACCGGAGCGTCTGGTCCGGAACGAGGCCGCTACGAATCAGAATATCCCGCAAAGACCGCGCGTCCGCTACCGCGTCGACGCCCTCATCGGTGCCGATGTCGAGGTAGAGCCGCCCAGACGGGGGGATCCGTCCCTCAACGTACCGGAGAATCGATCCGTCGGCGAACCAGAGCGCCGGGCTGAGCACCCCCGCGGAGCCAAACACGTCGGGATGGCGGTACCACGCATAGAGGGTGATCAGGCCGCCCAGCGACGAGCCTGCCATGACGGTGTTGGCGCCGTCCGGCTTGGTTCGGAATGAGCGGTCGATGTACGGCTTGACGGTCTCCATGACGAACGCCAGGTACCGGTCCCCTCCGCCACCCCCGTGAATCACGTTGCGAAACGGACTGTACTCGTAGCGGCGCTTGAGGCCCGGATTCGGAATCCCGACAATGATCGCTTCGACCGCTTCTTGCGCGAGATCCCGAACGGTCTCGACGAGGTCCCAATCGCCGGCGTAGCTCGTGGCCGGGTCGAACAGATTCTGTCCGTCGTGCATGTAGATCACCGGGTAGGACCGGCCCCCGCCGTTCTGATAACTGGGGGGCAGGGCCACGATGAGATCGCGATAGTTCCTGAGCTCGCGGCTCAGGAACCGGCGCCGAATGACGAGGCGCGGGCTGCCGGCCCGATAGGGCGTCGGCAGAATGTACTCCTCCCAGTCGGGAGGAAGACCGAGCGGCTGCGGGGCCGGGACCAGTGACATGAACGGGGGAATGTACACCCAAGCAATTCGCCAACAACGGCTTATGGTTGTCCCGGCTTGGGTTCAGCGGTAGACTGGTCTTTCGCTCTGCTTCCAGAGGCGTTCCATGCGCGTGACGTCATCCATCGGGTTGGTGCTCGCGGCTGTCTTCGGCCTCACAGTCGCGGCGGGAGCACAGAGCGGTTCGGGGAAGGGCGGCGGAGCCGGAATCTCGATCACACCGTACTTCGGGGTTTCCATTCCCACCTCGGATCTGATCCTCCGGCCTTCCGGAGGGACGAGCGCGGGTACCCTGGAGAAGGTGAATGTCTCGCTCGCCCTGGGCGGCCGGCTCGGTCTTGGTCTCACCGAGAAGGTCGGGCTCGAAGGGGACGTCGGGTATACGTCGGGGAATCTGAGGCTGACCCCGCTCGGTAGCCCGGTGAATACGGACGTGACGACCACCACCGGATCGCTCAGGGTCGCCGTGGTGCTGGTGCCGAGAACCGCTCCCTTGTGGCTCAGTGTGGGAGGCGGGTTCGCCGCGGTGCACCACTCGTTCGACGACCGGTCCGGTGGCGTCGGGAAGCTCCAGGACAAGACCGATGTCGGCGGTGTCCTCGGCGGGTCGTTCGG
>JBDTOH010000083.1:0-14049 GCA_039933355.1 Gemmatimonadota bacterium
ATTTCCAGCCGCTCCGCCATTCATGAGTAATCGCGGTCAAGCTCTTGTGACTGGGGGAGATATGCGTTCGGTTGAGACATGCTCCATTGCTGTTGAGCCGAGCGCACCTGCTGTTGAGCCGAGCAAACCCGCTTCGTCCGGGAGCAGATCGGCGTTGGGAGCGAGCAAGATCGCGTTACGGGGAACCCCAACCGCGCTGAGCGATGCTCACCTGCGATTGAGATGTCCTCCCACAGCGCTCCGAGAACCAACTCTGATGCTGAGCGGTTCAACATCGGTGCTGCGGGATGCGACGAGGCGGTTGACGGAGGCTCCGCTGCGATTTCGCCGACCAGATTCTCGTTGAGGCAGACTCATTCCGGATTCCGCCGAGCAACAATCGTCCTCCGCCCTGCTCCGCGAGCGCTTCGGGGTCCAACAATATCGTTTCGCCGAGGCTTTTCGAGACTCCGGCGAGCTTCCGGCCGACTTCAGATTCCAACGCCGGAGCGGAGCGGAGCAACCTCGCGAGTTCGGATAGCACCCACCACATTCCAGCAAGCGAGTACGCGCCTGACCAGTCCTCATACACGACGCGGGCACTGAAGGCGGCAAGGCGGCAGGGCGGCAGGTTGCTCCGAGTCAGCTCGAACCTTGCTGACTTTGCCCGGCATTCCGGCGAGGATCCTTGCCGCCTTGCCGCCTTGCCGCCTTGCCGCCTTCCTCCCGTCCTGCCGCCGCGCCCTCGTTCAAGAACCCCCGTATCGCCTCGAACAACGCCGCCGGCGCCTCCAGCATCGGCCAGTGCCCGCACCGGCCCAGCACCGCCCGTCGCGCGTTCGGGATCCCGTTCTGCAGCAGCTCCGAGCCCAGCATGATCTCCGGCATCTCGTCGTCGCCCACGACGACCAGCGTCGGCGCGGCGATCCGACCGAGCAGCTTCCGCGCGTCGTAGGCGGCGGCCTCGTGCTCCATGAACGACAAGAACGGCTCGGCCGAGACCACCATGTCGAGCATCCAGCGATGGAACGTCGCGGCGACCGCGTGATAGTCATGGAAGTGGATCACCGGCATCATCTCGAGGAGCGTCGCGCGGAGCCGGGCGTCCGGTGACAGCTCCTGCTGCGTCGCCAGCGCGGCGGCAGCCTTCTCGGCGCCCGGGCGATGCTCCATCCACCGTTCCCGGTTGCCGAGCGCAAGCGTCGGCGTGGTTCCCACCAGCACCAGCCGTTCGACCCGCTCGGGGAAATCGGCGGCATAGGTCAGCGCGACAAATCCGCCGTGGCTGTGTCCCAGAATCTCGAGCCGCTCGAGCGACAAGTGGTGCCGCAGCGCGTCCAGGTCCGCCACGTATTCGGAGATGTTGTAGCCGGTTGGACCGGGCTGCCGCGCCGATTGGCCCAACCCGCGCGGCTCGAGATAGACCACCGTGCGGACCGACTCGAGCGGGCCGAAGGTGTCGAGATACGGCGTGATGTCACCGCCCCAGCCGGCGCCGCCCGGCTGCACGAGCAGGGCCGGTCCGCTGCCCCGCACCACATAACGGAGCTTCGCGCCCCGGACATGCACCACGTGTTCCCTGGTCTCGAGCGCTGCGTTAGGCTGCATGGGAGAGCTGCTCCGTCGGAGAGATGGACGGGAAACGGCACGGCCGGCGTGCTTCGAAGGTATGTTCCGACCGGCACGCCTGGCGAGGAAATTAAGCCGTGAGCTCGAGGGCCGCACACCTCTTCACCATCTTCACCGCGCTGATTTCCGGCCCGGCGGCCGCTCAGGTTGTCACCGTGCGCGCCGCCGACTCCATCTCGAGCGCCCCCCTCGCCGGAGCCCTCGTCTCGCTCCGCCAGGTCGGTGCCGCCGTTGTCGCGCGCGCGCTCACCGGTGGGCTCGGCATCGCGTCGATCAAGGCGCCGGCTGCCGGAGCGTATCGGGTTCGGGTCGATGCGATCGGATACGCCGGGACCGAGGCCGGCGTGACGCTCGGCGCCGCGGACACCATCGCCGTGCGGATGCTGCTGCTTGCCAAGCCGTTTGTGCTGAGCGCCCTCACCGTCACCAGCGACAAAGCTCCAGTGTGCCGCCTCGACAGCCGGCAGGGCGGCGCCGTGGCACGGCTCTGGGACGAGGCCCGCAAGGCGCTTCAGGCTACCCAGCTCACCGCCGCCGGCGTTGCGGCCTTGCTCGAGATCCGGACCTACGACCGGCAGCTCGACGACCGCGGCCGAGTCCTGACCGAGAAGAGCCTAACGAGGCACGCCGCGACCTCGCGCCCGTTTCGGAGCGCCGGCGCCGCGCTCCTCCACGCCGAAGGCTATGTTCGTCCGGTCGACGGTGAAGTCCTCTACCATGGCCCCGACGCGGAGCTCTTGCTCTCCGAGGAATTTCTCGCGGATCATTGCTTTCGGCTGGTGGACACGACGGCCACCGGCTCCGTCGTGGGCCTCGCGTTCGAGCCCGCGCCGGACCGCCGGCTCAGCGACATCGCGGGGACGCTCTGGATCGAGGCCGGATCGAGTCAGCTTCGCTCGCTCGATTTTGCCTTCGTCAACGTGGACCTGCCGCGGGATGCGCGAGACGTCGGAGGGAAGCTCGAGTTCAGCCGGCTGCCGCTCGGAGCCTGGATCATCTCCGAGTGGCGGATCCGGACGCCGATCGTAGAAATGAGAGGCTATGGAAAGACCTCGCGCCAATTGGTCGCCGGCTTCAAGGAGGCCGGCGGCTCAGCCGGGCTGTTCATGGCTGGAGCCGAGCGGGTTGAACAAACCGCGGCGATCGTGGGGACGGTCTTCGACTCGCTGGCCGGCCGTCCGCTCGGCGGGGTCCGCGTTTCGATCGCCGGCGGCGCCTATCGCGATACGACGGATGCGGCCGGGCATTACCGCATCACGTCCCCTATCACCGGTAACCTCCTTATAACGTTCGAGCATCCCCGCTTCGCAGCATTTCTCGAGACACCGGTGTTACGCGACGCGCGTTCCGCCCGCGGTGCGACGGACACCGCAGACGCCTGGATGCCAGGGGCCGAGGCGATACGCCGGTCGCACTGTGGCGAGTGGGTCGCGTTGGATACCACGGGTGCCTTGATCGTCGGACGCGTGAATGGGATCGCGGGCGATACGACCGTCGAGGTGGACCTGCGATGGGAGACGTCGGCGGCGCTGCTCCGAAGCCGGAACCGGCGAGTCGTCGTGAGCGAGCGCGGGACGGTGATCACCGTGACGGCGGACGCGGGGGGCCGCTTCTCCGCGTGCGGGGTTCCGCGTAACCGCCCCGTCACGGTCGCGGCGCGGCGTGACGAGCGCACCGGGCCCGCGGTGACGATCCCGGCCGGGGGCGGCCAGGTCATCGAATCGCTCGTCGGTCCGCCATCGCATTAGATCGACGCCGGGAGCGCGCGAGGAACTTTGGACGATGATCTCGCGTAGGTTACGCGGGCACCGGAATTCCAACCGCATGACGGCACTGATACCTTTGGTGCCGAATCAGCCCACGCAATCCGCACAGCAGGCCACAACCCAAGGAAACCGCTCCATGACGGGTAAAGTCGGAGGGGCCGGATCGCCGGTCCTTCATTTTGTGAGAACCGCGCTCGCGCTTGGCGTCCTGGCCGGCCGCGTGCCCGCAGTTGCAGCCGCACAAGACCCGCCGCCGGCCGGGTCCAAGATCGCGCCGAAGATCGCGCAGGCGACTCGGGTCAAGGGCGTGTCGCCCCGAATCGACGGCGTGATGGACGACGAGGCATGGGCCACGGCGATCCCGATCACCGATTTCGTCGAGAAGGTGCCGGTGGAAGGAGCGGAGCCCAAGGTCAAGACCGAAGTGCGAGTCGTCTTCGACCGCGACGCACTCTACATCGGCGCCCGGCTCTATCGTCCGGATCCCAAGAACATCCCGACCGCGATCACCCGCCGCGACGGCACCAGCAACGCCGAGAGTCTGGTCCTCTCGTTCGACACGTACCACGACCGGCGCACGGCATACAGCTTCGCGATCTCCTCGGGCGGCGTGCGGAGCGACTATTACCACGGGCAGGACTCGCAGACCGATCGGCAATTCGAGTACGATCCGATCTGGTCCGCGCGGGCGCGAGTGGACAGCGCCGGCTGGACCGCTGAGATGCGGATTCCGTTCTCGCAGCTCCGGTTCGGGGCGCGGGACCAGCCGTGGGGCCTCGAGATCGAGCGGCTCATCCCCGACAAGAATATGGATCTCTACTGGGTCATGATCCCACGCGCGAACGATCAATCGGGATGGTCGTCGTTCTTCGGCCGGCTCAATGGAATCCAGGGGGTCAACACGGCGCGGGGCGTCGAGCTGGTTCCGTACACCGCGGGCGACATGACGCTGCGCGGCAATCAGAATCCGGCCAACCCGTTCGATCAGAAGTTCGTCGGCCGGGCGGGCGCGGACTTGAAGGCGGGGATCGGCTCGAACCTGACGATGGACGCGACCGTGAACCCGGACTTCGGCCAGGTGGAAGCGGACCCCGCCGAGGTGAATCTCACGGCGTTCGAAACGGTATTCGACGAGAAGCGGCCGTTCTTTGTCGAGGGAAACGAGATTCTCACTGGGCGGGCACAGAGCTTTCTCGGCCGCCCGACTTACTTCTACACCCGGCGGGTCGGCGGGAGCCCGCACGGCGGGATCCTCGGCGATTTCGTGGACTTGCCGCGGAACACCACGATCCTCGGCGCCGCGAAGGTAACGGGGCGGCTTCCGTCGCGGCTCTCGGTCGGGCTCCTCACGTCGGTCACCGCGCGCGAATTCGCCCGCGGATTCGACTCGACGACGGGGGTCATCACCCGCTTGCCGGTCGAGGCGCCCGCCGGGTTCGGCGTGCTCCGGTTGCAACAGGAGGTCGGCCACAGCCAGTCCACGTTAGGCATGGTGCTGACCGGCGTCCACCGAGGTCTCGGCAGCCCGGGCGGGCTCGACACGCTGCTCGACCGCGACGCCGTGACCGGTGGCGTGGACTGGCGGCTCCGGTTCAAGGAGGGAAAGTACGAGCTGACCGGCTGGGCCGGCTTCAGCCGAGTCGCCGGCGAGGCGGCGGGGATCGACCGGATCCAGCGATCGAGCGCGCGGTATTTCCAGCGCCCCGACGCCGACTATCTCAACTACGACCCCCTCCGCACGTCGCTCACGGGCTACACGGCGTCTGTCCGCGCCGACAAGAACGCGGGCCGGTATTCGCTCTGGGGGATCCAGCTCGGCGTCAAGTCACCCGGGTTCGAGATCAACGACATCGGCCAGATGGCCCGCGCCGACGCGATCGACTTCAACGCCGACTACCAGTTCCGCGACACCAAGCCGCACCGGCTGTTCCGGTATTTCCAGATCGGGCATTCGGTGGTGGGGCAGTGGGACTTCGGGGGTGAGCGGCAGTTCCTTCGGTTCGGTCACAACACGAATCTGCTGTTCCACAACTTCTGGCAGCTCTCGTTCCGGGCGACCTATTCGCCCCGAGCGATGAGCAACAGCCTAACGCGGGGCGGCCCTTACATGGAGACGCCGCACTCGCTGCAATTGGTCTGGGGACTGGCCGGCAATCCGTCCAATCGAACCACATGGACCACCCAGGCTGGGTATCAGACCGATGAGCTGGGCGGTTCGATCTATTCCGTGAGCGCAGGGATCACGACCCGTCCCGCCTCGCAGTGGCAAGCCTCGCTGACGCCACGGTATTCGCGCTCGACCAATGCGCAGCAGTACATCACCGCGCGGGCCGGCGGCTCGGTCGCGACGTTCGGATCGCGGTATATCTTCGCGACCATCGAGCAGAGCACGATCGCGGCGCAGTTCCGGCTCGACTACGCGTTCACGCCGAACTTCACGCTGCAGGCGTACGCGGAGCCGTTCGCGTCGAGCGGGCGGTTTCACGACTTCGGCGAGCTGGCGCGGGCGCGGAGCTTCGATCTCAGGAAGTACGGGTCGAGCAGCGGGACCGCCATCGATCGGCAGGCGGACGGCACGACGACGGTGACGGATGGAGCGTCCACGTTCACGATCGGGCGCCCCGACTTCAACGTACTGTCGTTCCGGTCCAACCTCGTGGCCCGCTGGGAGTGGTTGCCGGGGAGCACGCTGTTCGTGATCTGGCAGCAGAACCGGAGCAATGTGCTTACAACCGGGGATCTGGTCAGGCCGGGGTCGCTGTGGGATGCCACGACGGCGCCGGGGGATAATTTCTTCGCGGTGAAGATCAGCTATTGGCTCAAGGTGAAGTAGGGGGCGCGACAGATCGCTGTTATGCGGGCCCGAGGGGAGGTGCTCCTTCCGCCCGCCACGTGCGGCTGCGTCAGGTGGGGATGTGGCAGCGACAGGGAGGCCGCTCACCCGCGCTCCAGGAGCACCTCCCCTCGTGCCCGCCGGCCGTCTCTTGCATTTGGGTTGGGGCGTCGGGCGGGATCTCTGTTAGGCGGGCCCGCCGGGCTTTGTTCGCGTTTGCGG
Source organism: Gemmatimonadota bacterium (assembly GCA_039933355.1). Taxonomy (GTDB): domain Bacteria; phylum Gemmatimonadota; class Gemmatimonadetes; order Gemmatimonadales; family GWC2-71-9; genus SHZU01. Next base: position 6,430 of record JBDTOH010000083.1, read on the forward strand.
GTCGAGGCTCCACCCGCCGCTAGGGGTCGGTCCTCCTCCGCTTGATCACGCGCTGCAGTAATGCGAGCCTCACTACTCCCGTCGCAAACATCACAATCGATATCGCCCAGGGCCAGGCTCCGAAGTCCGCGAATTCCGAGAGGATCTCGAGCCACGACTCCGCGCCGAGGGCGGCGCCGATCAGCAGGCGGACACCGAATAGCCGGGCGATCGGGAAGCCGAGCGCCCAGAGGAGTCTCAGGGTGGTGCGGCCGAGCCGCTTCCGGCCGCTCTTCTGGTCGCTTTCCAAGGCTTCGGGCCGCCAGCGGAGCACGAGCAGCGGCCGGAGAACCAGCCCAAAGAGGTCGATGAGCACGAGGTCGATGATGAGGTCGCGGCGACCGAGGGTCATCGAGGGAGGGGAGAATCAACGGAGTGGCCGGGGTGACGGCGCGGCCGGCCTGATCTGCCTTGCCGTAGCCGCGCGCCAGGACGATGCGGTCTCCCTCGACGAGCGCCATCGCAAGGCCGGGGATGCCGTGTCGCCGGACCTGGTCGCGCACGAACGAGTCGATCCGGGCGACGTTAGGTGTGCCGGGCGCTGATTGGGCCGGTGCCGGCCGGCTTGTGAGCGCCGCGATGAGGGGCACACCCAGCCATGAGCGGCATTTCCGCGGGATGCGTGTCGTCATCGGTTCGATTCGTGGCCTTGGTCTAGGCTTCGAGCAGCGCTTGCGCGTGCGCGCGCAGCTTGGCGAGGATGGGACGGAGGACGGCGGTCTCGTGTCGGGTGAGCTTGGCCTCGAACGATGCGTCGAAGGCGCGATCGACCGGATAGATCCGGTCGTGGATCCGCTTCCCCGCGGCCCTCAGCGAGATCAGGGTCTGGCGCCGGTCCTCCGGATTCGGCGAGAGCCTGATGAGCCCGCCCGCATGGAGCTCGGTGATCGCTCGGCTGACGGTCGTCTTGTCGATGCCGAGGGCGGCGATGGCGCCGGCGGCGGAGCCGGACCGGGAGACGGCAAGAAACCGGAGGATCCGCCATCCGTTGAGAGACACCCCGACGCCGCTCAGTGTGTTCTGGGCCGTGTTCTTGGCGATCAGGTTCGCGATCGTCATGAGGTAGTATGCGATGTCGGCCGGCGGTGCGTCTCCGGCGGCGGGAGACCGGCGCGGCTTCAACGCCGTGCGGATCCGGTTCCCGGGGCGGCGCGGAGCGATCATTCGGTCCCATTCCTTCTTTGCGGTTTGCCGTTCGAGCCCGTCTGATATTACTCTCATATGAGACTAAATATCGAGACGAGCGAGGCAGCCACGATGGACGGACGATGGTGAAGCAGGCCCTTAGGCTCCTCTCAGTAGCGGCACTCGTCATGAGCGCCGGATCGCTCGCGGGGCAGCAGGCCGCGGCCCCGCTCACCGCCGCCGACCTCGAAGCCTGGCTCGACGGCTATCTCCCGGGATCCCTCATCCGGAACGACATGGCCGGCGCCGTCGTGGTCGTGGTCAAAGGCGGTGAGGTGCTGCTCGCCAAAGGCTACGGCTACGACGACATCGCGGCCAAGCGGCCGGTCGATCCCGCGCGGACCCTGTTTCCCGTCGCCTCGATCTCCAAGACGTTCACCGCCACGGCCGTGATGCAACTCGTCGAGAGCGGGAAGCTCGATCTCGATCGCGACATCAACACCTACCTCGACTTCGAGATCCCTCCCGCGTTCGGCACGCCGATCACGCTGCGCAATTTGCTGACGCATACGGCCGGCTTCGACGATCTGCAGAAGGGAAGCTCCCCCGCCGACCCGAAATGGTACCTGTCTCTCCAGGCGTACCTCAAGCGGCGGAGCCCCCACCGGATCTTTCCCCCCGGGGACACGCCGGCTTACTCCAACTACGGCATGGGTCTCGCCGCCTACATCGTCCAGCGCATCTCCGGCGAGCCGTTCGAAGCCTACATCGACCGGCACATCCTCCAACCGCTCGGCATGCGCCGCACCAGCATCTACCAGCCAACGCCGCCGGATTTGATCGCCGATCGAGTCAAGGCCTATCTCGTTGCGTCCGGTCCGGCTCAGATGACCGAGTTCACCAATACGCGGGGAGCGGGCGGTGTCGCGGCAACCGGTTCCGACATGGCCCGCTACATGATCGCCCACCTGCACGACGGCCGCTACGGCGACGCTCAGATCCTCCGACCGGAGACGGCCCGACTGATGCACGCCCGGGCGTTCAGCCCGGTCGAGCACATCAACGGTATGGCGCTCGGCTTCTTTCAGGAAGACTATAACGGACAGCGCATCATCGGCCACGACGGCGACACGAAAGGGGTCCACAGCAATCTCAAGCTGTTGCTCGATCAGGATGTCGGGCTCTTCGTCGATTTCAACTCGGACGGGAAGAACACCGCGGTCTATGACCTCCGCGACGCGATCTTCCACGACTTCGTGGACCGCTACTTCCCGGCGCCGGTTCCGACCGAGCCGACGGCCACGACCGCCGTCCAACACGCCAAGATGGCCGAGGGCACCTATCAGGCCTCCCGGCGTCTGAACGGTTTGCTCAGCGTCTTCATGATGTTCAACGGTATCGATCTCACGGCCAACGGCGACGGAACCATCACGATTCCGATGCCTCCCACGGGAGTCCGGAAGACCTTCCACGAGATCGGGCCGTTCGTCTGGCGGGAGGTGGGCGGCAAGGAGCTGCTCGAGATGAGAATCAAGGACGGCCGGATCATCTCGCTCCACGACCATCCTGTCGGCGTCATGCTGAAGGTTCCGTTCTGGCAGTCCTCCGGCTTCAATCTGCCGCTGCTGGCCTTTTCCTGCCTCGCCATGCTGAGCGCCGTCGTGAGCTGGCCGGTCCTTGCGTGGATGCGGCGCCGGTACGACCGGCCCGCACTGATTGCCGGCGCGGACCGGACGCGCCGCCGCCTGGCGCGGGTGGGAGCGGTTGCCATGCTGCTGTTCGTGTTAGGCTGGGTCTTCCTGGCGACCAATCTGCTCAGCCACTTCTACCTGTTCAACGCCGCGCTCGATCCGTGGCTCCGGCTCCTGCAGATCGTTGGCATGATCGGGGTGTGCGGCGCCGGTATCGCGGCGTGGGACGCCTGGCGGGCGTGGCGGTCGCCCCGGTCGTTGCCGGCGAAGATCGGGAGCACCGTGCTCGCGGCGTCGATGGTCTGGATGGTGTGGTTTGCGTTTGCGTTCAAGCTGATCACGGTCAGCCTCGACTACTAGTGGATCCGACGCTCGGCGCGATCGTGATCGGCCGCGTCGTTGCGGCGGTGACCGCACTGGTGGGCGTCTCGCCCGGCACTGCGCTCGGGCAGCAACCGGTGGCTCCACCAGACTCCGCGCTCAAGTACGAAACGTCTGCTCGCCTAGACCGCGCCGATCTCGAAGCGTGGCTCGACGGCTACATGGTTCGCGCGTTGGGGGAAGCGGCGCTCGCCGGCGCGGTGATCGTCGTCGTAAAGGACGGGCGAGTGCTGCTGCAAAAGGGCTACGGCTTTGCCGACGTCGCGAATCGGCGTCCGGTCGATCCCGAGCGCACGTTGTTTCGCGCCGGTTCGGTCTCCAAGCTGTTCACCGGCACGGCGGTCCTCCAATTGGTGGAGCAGGGCAAGCTCGATCTCGACCAGGACGTCAACGCCTATCTCGACTTCGCGATCCCGCCGATGTCCGGCGCGCCGATCACGCTCCGTAACATCCTCACGCACACGACCGGCTTCGAAGATGTCCTGAAGCAGCTCATCGTGGTCGACCCCGCTCGCGCCGAGGCGCTGGACGTGTATGTGAAGCGACATGTCCCCCGGCGAGTGTTCCCGCCGGGCGCGACACCCGCCTACTCGAATTACGGCGTGGCGCTCGCAGGGTACATCGTACAGCGCGTCTCCGGAGAGTCGTTCGACACCTACATCGAGCGTCACATATTCGGACCGCTGGGAATGGCGCACTCGACGTTCCGCCAGCCGTTGCCTCCTCCACTCGCGCGAGACATGGCGGCGGGATATCTCGATCCGCTCGCCAGCCCTCGTGCCTTTTCGATCTACGGCCCAGCTCCGGCGGGATCACTGTCGAGCACGGGTGCGGACATGGCGCGCTTCATGGTCGCCCACCTGCAGGACGGGCGTTATGGCGAGGCGCGGATTCTCGAGCCGGCGTCGGCGCGCCTGATGCGGGCTCGCGCGGCGGGTGCGTCGCCGACGCTCAATGGCATGGGCCTGACGTTCTGGGAGCACGATCGCAACGGCCACCGGATTGTCGGACACGACGGCGGCGATCCGACGTTCCGCAGCAATCTCAGGCTGTTCCCGGACGATGGCGTCGGCCTGTTCATGTCGTTCAACGCGATTGGACCAAACGGCGGCGTGTTCGCGGTGCGCTCGGTGTTGCTGGATGAGTTCATCGATCGGTATTTCCCGGGAACACCGCGCGAGGAGCAGACGACGCCGACCGCCGTGTCCCATGCGCAGCTCTCCCGGGGGATCTACGAGCCGTCGGACCGCAAGGCGAGCTTTCTCGGCGTGCTCGGGTTTCTCGACCAGGCCGAGGTCACGGCAAGCGGCGATGGAACGATCGCGATATCGTCGCTGACCGATCTCAACGGCAGGCCCAAGCTCTGGCGCGAGGTGGGGGACTGGATCTGGAGCGAGGTCGGCGGCTGGGATCGCCTCGCGATGACGGTCGAGGACGGGCGGGTTACGCGGATCGCTCGCGGCGGCGACCCGGCCGGTATCCTGCTGCGCGTGCCGCTCTGGCGGTCGATCGCCGTTCCGGTCCTTGTCGCAGCCGTGTTGGTGCTTGCGCTCGCGGTGCTTGCTTGGCCCGCAGGAGCGCTGATCCGCCGCCGATATCGTCGCAGCTCGATGATGTCCGGCCGTCAACTGCTGGCATACCGGTTGGTCCGGGTCGTCGCGCTCGTCGATCTCGGTTTTCTGGCCGGCTGGGGTCTCCTCTTCCAAAGGCTCGCCGCGGGTGAAGCGGAGCTCTTCTCGAACCGGCTCGATCCGTGGCTGCGAATCCTCCAGACGCTCGGCGCCGTCGGAGCGGTGGGAACGGCGGTGGCGGTGTGGAATCTGATCTTCGTATGGCGGAGCGGGCGCGGCCGGCTTGCCAGAGCATCGAGTCTGGCGCTGGTTCTTGCGTGCGGCGCGTTCGTCTGGTTCGGCCTCGCCACTCACTTGCTCAGCCAAAGTCTCAGATATTGAAACTCGCGAGCGCTTCGATCGGTGGCGCGTTCGCCCGCCTCGGGTATAGTTATTCCAAGCCTCAGTGAAGACGACCACCGCGACCGGCAGTTTGACGCCGGTCCGCGGACCGTCCGGTAGGTAAATGCCCCGATCAAGGAGCGATCGATGGATCAAAACCGACGTGAATTCCTGGCCACGGCGGGCGCGCTCGCGGCGCAGCCGCTCATCAAGACTGGGGACCAGGAGCACCATCACGATCATCATCACGACCACGACCACCAGGACGTGCCGTCCGACCCTGCGCTCCGAGTCAAAGCGCTCGAGTCCCTGCTGGTCGAGAAGGGGATCGTGAATCGGGCCGAGGTCGATGCGCTGATCGACCGCTACGAGCACCAGGTCGGTCCACGGATCGGCGCGCGGGTCGTCGCGCACGCCTGGGTTGACCCGGCGTTCAAGCAGCGGTTGCTCACCAATGCCACCGCCGCAATCGCGGAGCTTGGACTCGGCGGCGCCGGCGACGGCGCCACGATGGCGGTCGAGAACACGCCCGCGGTCCACAACCTCGTCGTCTGCACGCTCTGCTCCTGCTATCCGTGGTCGCTCCTCGGCCTGCCGCCGGTCTGGTACAAGTCCACGGCGTACCGCTCGCGCTCGGTGATCGATCCGCGCGGCGTGCTCCGCGAGTTCGGAGTCGAGGTGCCGGACGCCGCCGAGGTGCGGGTCTGGGACAGCATCGCGGAGCAGCGATATCTGGTCCTGCCGGAGCGGCCCGCCGGGAGCGAGGGCATGAGCGAGGAGGCGTTGGCCGCGCTGGTCAGTCGCGATTCGATGGTCGGCACCGCGAAGGTCGCGCTGGCCGCGGATGGAGGCCGCCGATGAACGGGGTCCATGATCTCGGTGGCATGCACGACATGGGTCCGATCCCCCTCGAGCGGGGCATGCCGGCATTCCATGCCAATTGGGAGCGACGGATGCTGGGGATGATGCTCGCGGCGATGTCGGGCCAGCGCCTGAACGGCGACGCCTTTCGTTTCGAGATCGAAAGTCTCCCGCCCGCCGATTATCTGCGGATGAGCTATTTCGAGCGGTGGATTCCGGTGCTCGGGGCACTGCTCGTGAAGAACGGCAGCATAACGCCGGCCGAGCTTGCGAGCGGCAAGGCCGCGCGACGGGCGGGGAAGGCCGTGAAGGCCGCCGCTCCTCCGGTGGGGCGGACTCCGCGGTCGCGGCGCGAAGGAGCCGCAGCGCCGCGCTTCACGGTGGGCCAGCAGGTCCGCGCCCGCAACATGAATCCGGTCGGCCACACCCGGTTGCCTCGCTACGCCCGCGGGAAGCTCGGCACCGTCGTGCAGGACATCGGCGTTGCCGGCTTTCCCGATACCCATGCGCACGGGCAGGGCGACAAGCCGCAGCACGTGTACTCGGTCCGCTTCACCGCCCGGGAGCTGTGGGGGGACCAGGCCCCGCCGCGCGACGCGGTCTACATCGATCTCTGGGACGACTACCTTGAATCAGCCTAACGACGACGCGCTGGCGCTCCCCCGGTTGCCGAAGGATGAAGGCGGGCCGGTCTTCGCGGAGCCGTGGGAGGCCCAGGCATTCGGGCTCGCGGTGACGCTCTCGAACCAGGGGCATTTCACCTGGAAGGAATGGGCGGCTACGCTCGCCGACGAGCTCAAGGCCGCCGCCGACCGAGGCGAGCCGGACGACGGCTCGCACTACTATCACCACTGGCTCGCGGCTCTCGAGCGGCTGGTGATGGCAAAGGAATTGACCGATCAGGGCGCGCTGGCCGGACGGAAAGAGGCTTGGGCCGATGCGTACCGGCACACGCCGCACGGGAAGCCGGTGGAGCTTCGGGCTGGGCATTCCGGAGGCTGAAAGGCAGCTCGGCCGAAGCGTAGCCGCAGGGGCCGTGCCGGCGGTCGCTGCCTAACGAGCCTCTCTGGAGCCGCGAGGACCCTCGCCCCAGACTTCCGCGAAATACTCGGCGAGGTCGAGCTCGAAGGCGGGAATTCGAGGATCCGGCTGCCACATCGCTCGGTCCAAGGCGACGTCGGGGCGTACGTCGAGCGGTTGCCATTGCTCTACGATTCTCGAGTCCGGATCAACGATCCAGTAGTCCGCGACGCCGGCCCGCTGAAACGCCGGACGCTTGACCTTCCGATCGTATCGGGCCGTGGACGGCGATTGAACTTCCGCGATGAAGGTAGGCACGTCGCACTCGCGCCACTCTCGCGGCTTCCGGTCACCGAACAGTGGCACGACGAACAGATCGGGCTGGGCCGAGAACCCGCGCCGGAAGTCGAGATCGGCTGGAGCGGTCAGCACCTCCCCGAGCTGATGTCGCGCGACATATAGCTTGATCCGGCCGAACAACTCCGAGACGGCCCTCTGGTGGATCAACCGGGGCGCCGGCGTCACCAGGAGCTCTCCCTCGATGAGCTCGT
>JBDTOH010000084.1:0-14038 GCA_039933355.1 Gemmatimonadota bacterium
GAACCGTAAAAATCGACGGAGCGGGGGTTGGGGGGAAGGGGAGAAAAGGCCGGGGACAGGGGACAGGAGGCCGCGAACCGAGGACGGGGAACTGCCGTCGCGGCCGACTTCTTGAGTGGCTGCGCGGGCTATCTTCCGGGGCAGGTGCCGCGGTGCGCTCGACGTCCTAACGATGCAGGAGCTCCTCTTTCTCATGCCCCGGCGGCCCCCACGTTCGGCACCGCTCCCCAATCCTTTCGAGCCGCTCGAGGGCCCGATCGCCGAGGTGGTCGATCTGCACGGCTATCGTGGGGACGAAGCGCGGATGCGGGTCGTGTCGGTGCTGACCTCCTTTCACCGGCGAAATCGCGGCGAGCTCGTCCACATCATCACGGGGAAGGGAAGGCGCTCGATCGGCGCTCCGGTGCTCCGCTCCAGGATCAAGACCGTACTCCAAGCGGAGCTCGGCGCGATCATCAAAGCGTTCGGAACGGACCTCGACGAAGGCGGATGGCTGGTTAGGCTCAAGATGCGCTAGGGAGGGGGCGTGAAGCGGGGATCGGGGATTAGTACTGCTCGATCGGCTTGATGCTCGAATACAACCGCGCCCGGGTTCCCCGGTCCGTCCCCCATCTCCTACCCCCCAGCATACCGCTTGAGCTTCCGAATCGTCTTCCGGTCCAGCGTCACCTCGTCATCCCCCTTCGGCGTCTCGATCAGCTTCGGGATTCCCGCGAACCGGGCGTCCTTCATGATCCGGCGGAACGGTTCCGCACCTAACGTTCCTTCGCCGATCAGCTCGTGCCGGTCGCGCCGCGACCGGAACGGCGTCTTCGAGTCGTTCAGGTGAAAACACTTGAGGTGTTCGAGTCCGACGACGCGGTCGAACTCCGCCCATACGCCGTCATAATCGCTGACCAGATCGTAGCCGGCGCTGTAGAGGTGGCAGGTGTCGATGCAAAACCCGACCCGATCCCTCACGTCCGCGCCAATCAGTGCGCGCAGCTCTGCGAGCTCCTCGAAACGACTGCCGAGAGAGGTCCCTGTCCCGGCGGTCGCTTCGATGTAGAGCATGACGTTTCCTTGCACTCGACGGAGGCAGCGCGTGTACCCGGCGGCATTCCGTTTGAGGCCGCGTGCGGCATCGTCGATATAGTTGCCCGGATGCGACACCACCGCGTCGAGCCCGAGTGCGTGAGAGCGCCGGAGCTCCGCGATGAAAGATGTTATGGACCTTGCACTTAACGCCGGGTCCGGTGAGGCGAGATTGATGAGGTACGAATCGTGCGCGATTGCGCTCCGCATACCGGTTCGGACGAGCTCGTTCTTGAACTCGCGAATCGTGATCTCATCGAGTGCAGGCTCGCGCCATTGGTTCGGCGTCTTGGTGAAGATCTGCAGTGCGGTGGCGCCGATCGCCGCGGCGCGCGCGGGGGCTTGGTGGACGCCTCCTCGTGTAGAAACGTGGGCGCCGACCAGCGGCGAATCGAACAGCCTCGAACGAACGGTGATACGTGGTGCGCGCAAGGTTATTCCTCAGCGGTGATCCCAATGTACGGCCCGATGGGCTCGAGCGAGCGCTGATCGGCTCCGGCTATCTGTTGGCCGAAGCCGGGAGCCCGTCCGACGGCGGCGGTCCGGATGTCGTGCTGCTCACGGTGTCCGGCGGCGCGGCTGAGCTCGAAGCGGCGCTCGACGAGCTCCGCAACGGTCCGTGGCGTGACCTTCCCGTGATCGCAGTCATGCCGGGCGCCTCCGGTGAGCTCGTCGCCCGCGCGCTGGCGCTCGGCGCGGCCGACGCGATCGGCGGGAGCGTCTGCCTTACCGAGATCGTGGCCCGGGTCGCCGCGCGAATCCGCTTCCACGTCGAGAGCTTCCGGCGCGACTCGGCGTCGACCGCGCAGGCCCAGCTTTTCAGCGCCTTCCAGGACATCGCGCTCGCGGCCCGGCCCGAGGAGGCCCTCCAGACGATGGTCCGCCGGCTGGCCGATTCGTTAGGCGTCGCCCACGCGGCCTGTATTCTGGCCGTGGAGGAGGGCCGCGGCCGCGCCGTGGCGATCGCCGACCAGCCCGAGGTTCGCAACGCCGAGATCGATCTTGCCGACTATCCCGAGGCTGCGCATTCGTTCCGGTCCGGCCGCACGGTCTACGTGCCGAATCCGAGCACCCATCCGTTGTTCGCGCACCCGCAATGGCTCGCGTTCCAGGCCTCGCGTCCCTCGAGCGCCGTGGCGGTTCCGATTCTCTTCCACGGCAAAGTTCTCGGTGCCGTGGTGCTCCGGACCACCGACGATCGAATCGGCCTCTCCAGTGACGAGGTGGCGTTCATCGAGACGATCGCCCGAGCCACCTCCCGCGTGCTCGAGCACGAGGAGCGCCGGGCCGGTGTCTACCGCCGCCAGTCGAGCGCCGGTGTGGTGGACGCCCTGACCGGTTGCGGTGGCCTCGACGCGCTCGATCGTAGGCTTCGCGAGGAGCTGCAGCGCGCCCAGCGATCGGGCCGCCGGTTCGCGGTTTGCCTCCTCGACATCGACGGGCTCCGCATCTTCAATCAGCGCCTGGGTATCGCCGGCGGTGATCAGATTCTCATGGAGCTGGGCGGCCTGCTGCAGCGCGAGCTTCGCTCGCCCGACTTTGTCGCCCGCTACGGCGGCGACGAGTTCGTCCTGATCCTGCCGGAGACCGACAACTTCGGCGCCGCCCAGACGCTCGAGCGGCTCCGCTTCGGGATCAAGGCCCATCCGTTCCCCGGCCTCGACCCCGCGGGGGCTCCCAACCTGACGGCCGGGATCGTGAGCTATCCCGATCCGGCCGTCGTCCATGCCGAAGATCTGCTCGCCCTGGCCGAGGCGGCGCTGGTGACCGCAAAGGAACCGCTGGCGGTGGTGCGTTAGGCACTATCGCCGCTTCTTCAACCAATCGGTCGGATCCAGCGCGATCTGGTTCTCGCCCCGAATCTCGAAGTAGAGGTGCGATCCCTCGGGCGTGTTCTCTCCACCCACTGTGCCGATGACCTGACCTTTCCCGACATCGTCCCCCACTTTCACACCGGTCGCGCCCAACTGCATGTAGAGCGAGTAGTAGCCGTTCGGGTGCTCCAGGATGACCGAGAGACCGTAGGTGCCGAGCCGCTGGAGCAGGACCACTTTCCCCGCGGCGACGGCGGAGACCGGCGATCCGGCCTGGGCGGTGATCGAGATCCCGTGCCGGGTGATCCGGGCGCCGCTCGGCAGCGTATCGGAGCCGAACTGATGGACGATCCGACCTTCGACCGGCCAGCTGAGCCGGCCGATGTCGCTCGTCGTTAGGCCGGTCGCGCCAGGTGTGGGGTTCGCCGTCGTCGGGGCCGGCGTGGGGCGTCCCGGGGTCGTTCGGCGGGCCCGCTCGAGCCCTGCCAGGACCTCGTTCAGCTGGTTCTCGTCCCGCGCGAGGGCGCTCAGCCGCTGCGTCGTCGCGGCCGTGTTCTGCTTGAGCTTTTTGAGCCGGCCGCCGCGCTCGAGGGCGAGCTCGCGATAGCTCTTGAGCTCCGACTCCCGCTCCGCTCGAGAGCGATCGAGCTGCTCCCGAATCCCGACCAGCTCGCCGCGCTGCAGCTTGATCCGGTTGCGGAGCCGCTCGACGTCCTGCACCAGCGTCCGGTCCTGGCGGCTCGAGAGGTAGAGGTACTTGTAGCGGGAGAGTAGATCGCTGAACGACTCGGAGCTCAGCAGCACCTGCCAGGTGTGGAGCGGGCCCCGCTTGTAGATGTCCACCAGGCGCCGCTCGAGGACCGCCCGCCGGTCGGCGAGGTTGTCTTCGGCGAGCGCGAGCTGGGTGCTCGAGTTGTCGACCTGGCCGCCTAACCCGCCTATCTGGTGCTCCAGCTCGTTCACGATCCGGTTCGTCGTCTCCCGCTGCCGCTCGATGTTCTCGAGCTCGCGGTCGGTGTCGCGGACCAGGCTCTGGAGCCGCTCCTGATCCCGGCGCAGCTGCTCGCGCTCGGCCCGGATTTCTTCGAGCCGGCGCTTGGACTTGTCGAGCTCAGGGGTCTGCGCGGCGGCGAGGACGGGCAGCGCGGCCACCGCCAATGCCAACCCGGCCCGGCGCATCCACCGCGCGCTCACACATTCCTCAGGTGCCGGCCCACGCTGAGCGCGCTTCCGCCCAAGCCGATCACGGTGCCGAAGACCAGCATGGCGGCGATCATGAGCGGGCTGAAGAACACCAGCGTCGCCCCGGTGTCGCCGGTGGTTCGGCGGAACACGGCGAACGTGATCCAGCACATCCCGGCCGCGAGCAGGCCGCCCAGACTTCCCTTGAGGGCGCCCTCGAGGAGGAACGGCCACCGGATGTAGCCGTTGGTGGCGCCCACCAGCCGCATAATCGCGATCTCTCTGGCCCGCTGCAGCACCGTGATCCGGATCGTGACGCCGATGATCACGATCGCCACCGCCGCGAAGGCGAGGCCGATGACGAGCCCGACGACGCCGGCCATGTTCCGGAGCTTGTCGAGCCGCTGGACCCAATCCCTGCCGTAGCGGACGTCGTCGATGAAGGGATAGCCATGGAGCCGCTCGGCCACTTGCTGCGCGTGCTCGGCGTCGCGGAAGTCAGGCTTGAGCTGGATCTCGAACGAGGCGGGAAGCGGGTTCACCTCCAGGTCTCGATACGCCTCTCGAAACTCCACCAATTCCTTCCGAGCCCGGGCCAGCGCCTGCTCCTCGCTGACGTACGTCACCCCCCGGACCTCGGGAAACGCGGCGATGTCTTCGGACGCCACGCTGATCGTCTCGGTCGGCGTGCCGCGGAGGACGAAGGCCACGACCTCGACCCGCTCGGCCAGATTGCTGAGCGCCTGGCGAAAGTTGAGCGCGACCAACCCGAACAGCCCGATCGTGAACAGCGAGAACCCGATCGAGGCGACCGAGAGCGTCGAGAGCAGCGGAGTCCGGCGGAACGTGAGCAGCGCTTCGGTGAGCGGCGTCCGTCTCATGCGGGTTGGGCTCCGGCATCGTCGAGGCCGCTGTCGTATACGATCTGCCCGTTCCGAAGCTCGATCACGCGGTAGCCGGTGTCGCGCACCAGATCCATGTCGTGGGTGGCCATGACGACGACCGTTCCGCCGCCGTTGATCTCCCGGAGGAGCTGAAACACGCCTCGGGTGGCCCGCTCATCCAGGTTGCCGGTCGGCTCGTCCGCGATCAGGATGTGGGGATCGTTCACCAGAGCCCGGGCGATCGCGACCCGTTGCTGCTCGCCGCCGGAGAGCTCCTTGGGATAGGATTTGGCCTTCGACGCGAGCCCGACCTGCGTGAGCACCCGCATGACGCGGTTAGGCAGCGTCTCCCGGCGAGCGCCGGTGACTTCGAGCGCGAACGCCACGTTCTCTTCGACGGTGCGGTACTCGAGCAGCCGGAAATCCTGGAAGACGATGCCTAACCGGCGCCTGAGGCGGGGTACGTCCTTGGCCGCGAGCTCCCCGATCCGATAGCCCGAAACCCGGACTTCCCCCTCGGTCGGGCGTTGCTCGGCGAAAATGAGCGAGAGGATCGATGACTTCCCCGCGCCGGAATGCCCGGTGAGGAAGACGAACTCGCCCTTCGGGATGTGAAAGGTGACGTTCTTGAGCCCTGGAACGCCGTTCGCGTAGGTCTTGGAGACGTTGTTGAACCGGATCATACGCCTTCGAGTGCTTGCCGGAGGTCGTCGATCAGATCGTCGGCGTCCTCGATGCCGCAGCTGAGCCGCACGAACCCGTCCGGGATTCCCTGCTCGGCTCGGGCCGCCGGCGTCAGGCCCACGTGCGACGTCAGCCGAGGCTCCGACACGAGGCTTTCGACCCCCGCCAGGCTCGGCGCGTGGGTGAAGAGGCTGAGCCGGCGGAGAAATCGCTCGGCGCCGCCGGATCCGCCGGCGATCACGAGGCCTACCATGCCGCCGAACCCGCCCAGAATCCGAGCGGCGATCGCATGGTCGGGGTGGGCCGGTAAGCCGGGGTAATGGACCTCGTCGACCTTGGGATGCGTCGCTGCCCAGCTGGCGACCGCCATCCCGTTCGTGTTGTGTCGGGCCATCCGGATGTCGAGCGTCTTCATGCCGCGGTCGAGCAGCCACGCGCTGTGCGAATCGAGCGCCTGTCCCCACGACCGCATCAGCCGGCCGGCTTCCTCGATGAACGATGCGGTTCCCGCGAGCGCGCCCGCGGTCACGTCGCTGTGACCATTCAAATACTTGGTCGCGCTCGTGATCACGACATCCGCGCCGTGCTCGAGCGGTCGAAAGTTGATCGGGCTCGCGAACGTCGAGTCAACGAGCAGGGCGAGACCGAACTCCTTCGAGATCTGCGCCACCGGCGTCGGGTCGACCACGCGCATGTTCGGATTGGTCGGCGACTCGAAGAACAGCGCTCGGGTCGTCTTCGTGACCGCCTTGCGCCACGAGCGCGGCTGGCTCGGATCGACGTAGGTGATGGAGATCCCGAACCGCTCGAGCTCTTCCGCGAAAAAGCGCGCGGTCCCGCCGTAGATCCACTGACTCGAAACCAGATGGTCGCCGGGCCGGAGCACAGCCAAGTGAGCAAGCGCGGTCGCCGCACTGCCGCTCGCGACGACCATCGCCGCTTCGGCGCCTTCGAGCCGGGCGTATTTCTTCGCGACCGCGAGCTGATTCGGCGTGTTGCCGTAGCGCTCGTACAGAATGTTCGAGTCGCCGACCTCGTTCACGTACGTGGTGGACTGGAAGATCGGCCGCACGACCGGCTCGTGATGAGAGCGCCGGGAGAGCTCCCCGTGCACGGCGATCGTCGACCGTCCGGGATGCGGGTGGCTCATAGGAGCGGTAGCGGGCGAAAGGTTCCTCCTGCGGCGTGAATCAGCCGGCGGAGGGCCAGGCTCTGGAGCGCATCGGCCGCGCGCTCGACCGTCCAGCCTAACGTCTCCGCCAGCCGGTGCGCATCGCCCGGGCCGATCCGGTTGGCGGCGTCGAATGCCGTGAGCAGGTCCGGGGTGCGGAGCCCGAGGAGGCACGGGCGCAGGTCCTGCGCGGCGAGCGCCACGATGGTGAGCTGGCGGTGCTCGAGCACGTGGTCGAGCGCATCGCGGTGCGACTCGGAAACACCCCGTAGCACGACAAACCGCGGCCGAGCGCCGTCGTCGCCGAGGAGCAGCTTCGCGACCACTTCGTCGGCGCAGCTGAAATCCAGCAGGCCGATCGAGGTAAAGTCGAGCAGCGCGAACGGGAACGGGCTGGCGGCGATCCGGGCTTCGATCCGCGAGCGGATCAGGACACCGGTCGGCCGGGTGACGAGATCAGTGTAGCTGGTCGCGACCGCTTCACGAAGCAGCGGAGCGAGATCGATCCGTTCCATCATCGCGCTGGTTTCTCCTGCGCTGGAATCGTGATCTGGACCTGCGAGCCCGGGAAGAAGGGCAGGTGCTCCGCGAGGGGAACGTCCTCATCCCAACTAGGAATCACCGAGAGTCTGGCGGTGCCGCTCCGAATCGCGATCTTGCCCTGCCATCGGGCCAGATAGCGCTTGATGCCCGAGAGCCCCTGGCCTCGCCCCGGATCCCGGAACCGCGAGGTGCCCTGGAGCAAGGCCGACTCGAGCGCGGCGCCGTCGCCCCACCGATCCCCCACTTTCCGCGCCTCCGTCGGCTCGAGCGAGCGGCGAAACCCGATCCCGGCATCGCTCACCGCGATGACGACGACCTTCCGGCTGAGACGCTTCTTCCAGTTGTATGTCTGGACCGCCACCCACCCGCCGGTGCCCGCGTGCTCGACGATGTTCTGGCACGCCTCGGACAGCGCCATCGCGAAGCCCATCGTGGCCTTCGCTTCGAGATTGAGCTCGGCGATGAGAATGCGGGCCGCGCCTTCCTGGATCCGGCCGACGACATCGTGCACGTCTTCCGCCGCGCGGATCGGTGTGACCGGGAGCAACAGATCGGACGGGGCGTCGGCGGATCGCTTGGGAATCTTGCCGACCAGGTCGAAATACTCCACTGCGTGCGCGAAGAATCCGGCCCTGGCCCAGTAGCTCCTCGTCTCTTCCGCTTCGGGCACGTTGAAGCGCGGCATAGGGAGTCCGGCTTCTTTGATCGCCTGACCGGCGGTGAGCAGCCCGACCAGGCCCGACGGCGACGCCCAGCTCGTGGCGTGCGCGTCGATCAGCAACAGGCCCTCGGGCGGCCAGGTTCCGAATCCCTGCGCGAGCAGGTCGAGCGATTTGTCGTCGAGTGAGCTCGGGACCGGAACGACGTGCATCATGGGGCAATTAGCTCGCCGCGAAGGTGGGAAGCAAGGCCTCGGGCGCCTCGGAACGTGACGTTGCGCGCGGCCGCATTGTTGGCCGCGCGAATCGCCGGGTCGACCGGCGCGCCGCCGAGGAGGGTCGCGAAGAGCGTCCCGCCGAAGACGTCGCCGCAGCCGGTGGGATCGAGCGCTTCGACCGGTTCGCCCGGGATGAGCGCCGTGCGGACGGCGGAGCCGGTCTCCCTCCCGGCGGGCCCGGCCGCTCCGAGGTCGATGCCGTCGAAGCCGGGGGCGGCCACGTACACGGCGCCGCGCTCGCCTAACGTCACGACCAGGAGCGACACGCCGACCCCCATCATCGCCGCCGCGAGCGACAGCGGGTCCGCCGAGAGCTGGTTGAGCTCGTCCTCGTTGACCTGGATGAAGTCGAAGCCGCGAAACCAGTTGGGCGCGTCCGGTAGCGGTTGGAGCACCCGCATGCCGTCGTGTCCCATGCCGAGCAGGAGGCTGTGGAGGTCGCCGTAGATCGGCCCGGAGAACCCGCTCCTGAGCGCCTCCGCCGTCCCCAGCGTGAGCTCAAAGCCCGAGATAAAGTTGACGTAGACCGCGTCCAGGTCGCGGACCATCGGTCCGAGCTCGGCCCAGGTCCACGGCGGCACCCCTCCGGACATCCGCTCGCACCGCCGCTCGCGCGACTGGTAGTGGAGCACCACCCGGTTGTTGGGCGTGGGGACTTCGATGAATCGCGAGTCGGTGCGCCGGTGCCGGATCGTGTTCCAGAAGTCGTCCGCCGCCGCCGCGAGGTCGCGGCCGACCTTGATCAGCGGTACGATCTCCCAGTCGTCCGGGAGGGCGGCGTCGAGACCGCCTAACGCGTAGGCGATGCCGCCCCACTCTTCGACAGCCGTCTCACTCGGATCTCGGCCGTGGATGACGTCCCAGACCAGCGAGCCGACGACTCCGAGCTTACGCACGGCGGCTGCCTTCCTGCTCGAGGAATGCCTTCGCGGCCCCGTAGACGCCGGCGGTCCCCGGTAACAGGCCCGGCACGATCCGGCAGGCGTCGACCGCCGGACGGAACGCCCGCCGGTTGACTTCGCGGCGAAGCGGCTTGAAGAGCCGATCGCCGGCGAGCGTCACGCCGCCGCAGATCACGACCACTTCCGGGTTGAGCAGGTTGATCAGGTTGGCGACCCCGGTGCCGAGGTACTTCGCCGTGTCGCGCACCACTTCGAGCGCCAGCGGGTCGTTGGCGGCGGCGGCGTCGTACACGATCTGCGCTGTGATCGTGGTCAGGTCGTCGCCCACGAGCGTTCGGATCGAGCTGTCCGCACCCGCTTCGAGGGCCTCGATGGTGCGCTGCGCAATGGCCGGGCCGGACGCGTAGGCTTCGAGGCAGCCGTCGTTCCCACACCCGCAGCGGCGTCCGTTCGTTTCGATCGTCATGTGTCCGACTTCGCCCGCGACGTCCGAGGCGCCGTGGAAAAGCTTCCCGTCGATCACGATTCCGCCGCCGATCCCGGTGCCGAGGGTGACGGTGAGCGCGTGGCGGGCGCCCTTCGCGGCGCCGATCCACCACTCGCCCGCCATCGCGCAATTCGCATCGTTGTCGATCGCGGTCGGCCGCTCGAGCGCGGACTCGATCCGGTCCCGGACCGGCATGTTGACCCAGCCGAGATTTGGGGTGAGCACCACGATGCCGGTCGCGATGTTGAGCGGTCCCGGGCACCCGACCCCGACCCCCGTGATCTCCGCGTTGGGCACGGCCTGAACGGTGTCGGCGATCGTCCGCTTCGCCATACCGACAATCCGCTCGATCACCGCGTCGGGGCCGTGCGCGGCGCCGGTCGATTCGCTCCGAAGGCCGATCAGCGCGGAGCCGTCCTCCGCCACCGCGCCGACGACGAGATTGGTGCCGCCGATGTCCACGCCGAGGATGTATCGCATGCCGGGCCGGTACTAGGTGGTGAGGGCTTCCACGACGCCGCGGACCGTCACGGCGGTGATCTCGCGCATGCACCGATGGTGGCCTAACGGGCACCGCATCGGCCCGTGAGGCGAGCAGGGCCTGCAGGTCAAGTCGCCGTGCTCCACGATCCCGACCCGATCCCCCCGCGGTCCGAACCCGAAGCCGGGACTCGTGGGCCCGAAGATCGCGACGACCGGTGTCCCGATCGCGCTCGCCATGTGGAGCGGAGCGGAGTCGTTGGTGACGAGAACCGCGGCCCGCTCGATCAGGGCGGCCGACACTCGGAGCGACACGTCGCCCGCTGCGCTCACGACCCGGTCCGGCGCCGCGGTGACGATGTTCTGCGCCAGGTCCCGGTCTTCCGGTCCTCCGATCACGACGACCCGGCCCGGAAGCATCCGGGCCAGGTCGGCATAGCCGGGCCACCGCTTCGTTCCCCAGACCGAGCCTGGCGCGAGCGCCACGAATCCGTCTCCGATGCCGCGCGCGGCGAGCCAAGCATAGGCTACGGCGCGGTCGTCCTCCGTGAGGTGAAGCGCGAGCGTTGCTTTAGTTCCCTTGCGGGGACGCGCCAGCGCCAGGAGTCGTTCGGCTTCGTGAACGTCGTGCGGCCGATTAACCCGCACCGTATAGAGCCAGGCCCCGCTCGCGTCGTCGAACCCGATCCGCTCGCCGATGCCGGCCCAACGAGCCAATAGCGCGGAACGGAATGAGCCGTGAGGGAGATAGGCCCGGGAGTACTGCCGCAGGCGCAGACGCTCCGCGACGCGCGTGAAGCCGGCCGTTCCCCGGTCCTGGCCTCGTTTGTCGTACGTGATCACGCTTCGAACCGCCGGGTGCTTCTCGATCAGCGCGGCCGCCGCCGGTCGCACCAGCACATCGACCGGACCGAGCCGCTCGGCGAGCGCCGACAACAGCCCGGTAGTGAGAATCACGTCCCCCAGAAATGCGGTCTGGACGACCAAGGTCCCTCCGCCGCTGGGCGCGGGCGCCGGCGCTGCCATGAGAACGCTCTACTCGTCGACCTGCAGGACCGCGAGAAACGCCTCCTGCGGAATCTCGACCTGGCCGACCTGCTTCATCCGCTTCTTGCCTTCCTTCTGCTTCTCGAGAAGCTTGCGCTTCCGGGTGATGTCGCCGCCGTAGCACTTCGCCAGCACGTCCTTGCGGAGCGCCGAGACGGTTTGCCGCGCGATCACCTTGTTGCCGATCGCGGCCTGAATCGCCACGACGAAGAGCTGTCGGGGGATCATCTCCTTGAGCTTCTCGGTCACCTTCCGGCCCCACTCGTAGGCCTTGTCGCGGTGGATGATCACGCTGAACGCGTCCACCGGATCCCCGTTGATCAGCATGTCCAGCTTGACCAGGCTCGACTCGCGATACCCGGCGAGCTCGTAGTCCAGCGACGCATAGCCGCGTGAGAGCGACTTGAGCCGATCATAGAAGTCGAGCACGATCTCGCCGAGCGGGAAATCCCACTGGAACTCGACCCGCAAGGGGTCGATGTAGTGCATGCCGTGGTAGATGCCGCGTCGTTCCTGTCCGAGCTTCATGACCCCGCCGATGTATTCCGCCGGAGCCATGATCCGGGCTTTCACATACGGCTCGTCGATCTTCGCGATGTTGGCCGGATCGGGCAGCTTCGACGGATTCTCCACGACGACCAGTTCACCGGTCGTGAGGGTGACGTGGTATTCGACCGTCGGCACGGTGGAGATCAGGTCGAGGTCGAACTCGCGCTCGAGCCGCTCCCGCACGATGTCCATATGCAAGAGGCCGAGGAACCCGCACCGGAAGCCAAACCCGAGCGCCGTCGACGACTCGGGCTCGTAGTTGAGGCTCGCATCGTTGAGCTGAAGCTTTTCGAGCGCGTCGCGGAGGTTTTCGTATTGGTCCGTGGACGTGGGATAGATTCCCGCGAACACCATCGACTTGACCTCGCGGTAGCCGGGAAGCAGCTCGGTTGCCGGATTCTCGGCGTCGAGAATCGTGTCGCCGACCCGCGCGTCGCGCACCTGGCGAAGGCTCGCGACCACGTAGCCGACCTCCCCCGCCTGAAGCCGCTCGGTTTCGCGCTGACCGAGCTGGAGCGCGCCGACTTCGTCCACTGTATAGGTGTCGTCGGGGTGCGATCCGAACTGAATCTTCATGCCCTTTCGAACCTCGCCGTCGACGACCCGGATGCTCGGAATGGCGCCGCGGTATCGGTCGTAGTACGAGTCGAATACGAGCGCGCGGAGCGGGGCGTCGAGGTTGCCCCGCGGCCGGGGCACTCGCTTGACCACGGCCTCGAGCAGCTCGGGAACGCCGGTGCCTTCCTTCGCGGAGACGGCGAGAATCTCCTCGCGCTGCGCGCCGATCAGGTCCATGATCTCCTGGGTCCGCCGCTCAGGCTCCGCGCCCGGAAGATCGATCTTGTTGAGGACCGGGATGATTTCGAGCCCTGCATCCATAGCCAGGAACAGGTTGCTGAGCGTCTGGGCTTGGATACCCTGCGTGGCGTCGACTACGAGAATCGCGCCCTCGCACGCGGCGAGCGACCGGGACACTTCGTACGTGAAGTCCGCGTGGCCGGGGGTGTCGATCAGATTGAGCTCGTAGGTCTGACCGTCCAGAGCCGTATAGGTCATCCGCACCGCGTTGAGCTTGATCGTGATCCCCCGCTCCCGCTCGAGATCGAGCGTGTCGAGGACCTGATCGCGCATTTCGCGCTTGCCCACCGTGCCCGTGATCTCGATCAGGCGGTCTGCCAGCGTCGACTTGCCGTGATCGATGTGGGCGACGATGCAAAAATTGCGGATCTCTGACTGCAGCATGGGGACAATATAGCGGGTCGGGGTTCCGGTTCGGGGTGGCCGCGCGTGCGGAGCGACGTCGGGTCTCGTTCGAACCGCTCCACTATATTGTCGCCCATGCACGAACCATCCCGCGGTCTCACCAAGCACGACCTCGGCATGATCGCGGTCTCGGTGATCTGGGGCGCCAACTTCAGCGCGAACAAGGTCGCGCTCGCCACCGTCACGCCGTTCACGTTCAGCGCGGTCCGCTTCGTCATGGCGAGCCTCGTGCTTGCGGCCGTCGTCCATTTTCTCGAACCCGGTACCTCGCTTCCCGGGCCGGCGCGGTGGCGTTTGATCGGGCTCGGGCTGATCGGGAACACCGCTTACCAGGCGGCGTTCATGACCGGCCTGGTCCACACGACCGCGATCAATGCGTCGTTGATCATGGCGGCCTTGCCTGTCGTCGTTGCCGGGCTTGCCACCGGTCTCGGCATCGAGCGGCCGACCCGCCGCCTCTGGTGGGGGATCAGTGTCGCGACTCTGGGCGTCGTGCTGGTCGTCCTTGCCAAGGGCGGACAGGCTCGCTTCTCGGCCGCGACCGTCGAGGGCGACCTGCTGGTGCTCACCGCCACCTGCTGCTGGGCGCTCTTCACGGTCGGGGTTCGGCGGGTGGGCGCCGGAATGAGTCCGCTCCGGGTGACCGCGCTCACGACCTACGCGGGAACCCCGGGGCTCGTCCTGGCCGCGTTAGGCGAGCGCCACCGGATCCCTCTCACCGCGTGGCCGGTGCAGGTCTGGCTCGCCCTGTTGTTCTCGGCGATCTTCGCGATCGTGGTGGCCTACGTGCTCTGGAGCTATGCCGTGCAGGGCCTGGGTGGAAGCCGGACCGCGGTCTACCACTGCGTCATCCCGATCGTGGCGGCCGCCGTCGCCTGGGTGGTTCTCGGCGAGGCCCCACGGCCCGCACAGGGCGTCGGCGCCGCGCTCGTGCTCGTCGGCGTGCTGATGAGTCAAGGAGTGCTGCGGCTTCCCACTCCGCCCCGAGTCGTCTAGTGCGGTCGTGACGATTTCTCCGTCC
>JBDTOH010000085.1:0-14003 GCA_039933355.1 Gemmatimonadota bacterium
CTCCCTCCACATGACGGTCCAGACGGCCGTCTTGATCGAGACCCTCACCGATCTCGGCGCCGACGTGCGCTGGGTTTCGTGCAACATCTTCTCGACCCAGGACCATGCCGCGGCGGCTGCCGTCGTGGGTAAGCATGGAACGGTCGAAGCGCCGAGCGGAACGCCGGTCTTCGCGTGGAAGGGCGAGACCCTCGAGGAATACTGGTGGTGCACCGAGCAGGCACTGATGTGGCCGGACGGATCCGGCCCGAACCTGCTGCTCGACGACGGCGGCGATGCGACACTGCTCGTTCACAAGGGCGCCGAGTTCGACAAGGCCGGTAAAATCCCGGCGTTCGACCCGCTCAAGGACTCCGAAGAGTGGGGCGTAATCCTCGATCTCATTCGCGCCGAGGACAAGAAGAATCCGGGGCGGTGGACCAAAGTGGCGGCGGGTATCAAGGGCGTCTCCGAGGAAACCACGACCGGGGTGCACCGGCTTTACGAGATGATGAAGGCCGGGACGCTCCAGTTTCCCGCGATCAACGTCAACGACTCGGTGACCAAGTCGAAGTTCGACAACATTTACGGGTGCCGCCACTCGGTGATTGACGGCCTCAACCGCGCCAGCGACGTCATGATCTCGGGAAAGCTCGCGGTCGTGTGTGGCTTCGGCGAGGTAGGTAAGGGATGCGCGCAGGCACTGCGGGGCCAAGGCGCCCGCGTGGTCATCACCGAGATCGACCCAATCTGCGCGCTCCAGGCCGCGATGGAGGGCTACCAAGTTCCAACGCTCGACGAAGTGATCAGCACCGCCGACATCTTCATCACCGCGACAGGCAACAAGGACATCATCACCGCCGACCACATGGCGAAGATGAAGGACAAGGCAATCGTCGGGAACATCGGCCACTTCGACAACGAGATCGACATGGCCGGACTCAAGAAGTTGAAGGGAATTCAGCGGATCAACATCAAGCCGCAGTACGACGAGTGGGTCTTCCCGGACGGGCACAGCGTGATGATTCTGGCCGAGGGCCGCCTGCTCAACCTGGGCTGCGCGACCGGTCACCCGAGCTTCGTGATGTCATCGAGCTTCACCAATCAGGTGATGGCGCAGATCGAGCTGCACCAGAACCCCGGCAAGTACGAGAAGAAAGTCTACGTCCTGCCGAAGAAGCTCGACGAGAAGGTCGCCCGGCTCCACCTCGAGAAGCTCGGCGTTAGGCTTACGAAGCTGTCCAAAGATCAGGCGGACTATATCGGGGTGCCGCTCGAGGGGCCGTATAAGCCGGATCATTACCGGTACTAAAGACGCGGCAAGGCGGCAGGGCGGCAGGGCGGCGAGACCGGCCGCTCACCGTCCCCTTGGCGCGTCAGGTCGCGGCGAACCAGCCCATCGCGCCGTGCTCAGACATCTCGCGCTGGTGCGGGTGGAACATGTAGCGGCCGCGGGCCGGCAGGCGGAACTCGACGATGGCGCGCTCGGCCGGGCCTAGCATCAACAGGTCAGTGCGCTCATCGGGCTCGAGCGAGGTGCCGCTCCGATAGACGTCGAACATCTCGGCGTGGAGGTGGAACGACGCGAGCGGCGCGTCCATCACCATGTTCAAGAGGTAGACCCGCACCAGCTCGCCCGCCAGCGCCTTGAGCGGGAATTTCGCAAAGAAACCCGCCATACCGTTCCAGCCGAACAGCTCGCTCTTTCCGTCTCCGTCGACATCGAACCCGCCCAGCACGAGCGAAATCTCATGCGCTGCCGGCCGGCCACCCGGCGGGTCAACGATCAACATGCCGTAGAGCCCGTTCGCGATATGGTCGTCGGCAGGCGTGAAATCGCAGTGGTATGGGTGAAGCCCGAACGGCCCGGCCGTGAAGCGGTAGGTCGTCTCCCCGCCGGGGGCCACCGGCTCCCAGCCGTCGGCGGCGATGTCGTGGCGGCCGTGGAAATGAAGATTGTGCGCATGGCCGGTCCGGTTTCGGAGGTGAACGGCCAGCTGGTCGCCCTCGCGGGCGCGAAGGACCGGGCCCGGAATCGTTCCGCCGAATGTCCACGCGGGGAAAATCCGGTCGACCGAGACGGCGACGGACTGGTCGATCACATCGAGCTCGACGGTCGCCGGAGCCGCTCCTCGCGGGAGGGGTGCCGGAGGGTGTGTCAGCGAGTCGAGCGAGAGCGGCCCCGCGTCGAGGGGAGGCATGGCACCGTGACCATACGCCTGCGTCGAGCCGGGAATGATCGGGCCGGTCGCCGGCATTGCCATCGCTGCGGTGGAGGGACGTCGGCTGAGCCAGGCACCGATTCCGGCCGCGCCGGCAATGGCCCCCGCCCCAAAGGTGAGCCAGTCTCGCCGGCTCAACATCTTAGAGCCTCCCGTAGTACATCGCGCTGACGACGAGCACGCCCGCGTAGATCACCACACCACCGACGCACGCGAAGATCCGCCGGCGCCACCGATGCTCCGTGGGGCGAGACCGGCGCATGCCTCGCATCAGCCACCAGAGGAGGATCAGCGGGCCGGCCAGGAATGAAAGGTTGGCGCCGAGATGCCCGAGGAAGCCAGCCTCACGCACGGCTCCGGAGCCGGCCTGGAATGAAGCGATGACCGAGTCGGTACCGGCGGGAAGCGCGGCCTTCGCCACCTCGAAGTGGAGCGACTCGAAGACCTTCCGCGCGAGCCGGGCGCGCGCCGATTGTGGATCGGGCATGTTCGGCTGGGCGGGGGGAACCGGCTGCGTTTTCCAATCGGGAAAGGTCTGGCCCTGCGCCGCGGTTGCGCGATACAGGATCGTCGCGTACGAGACGAAATCCGACCACCATGGCAGCGTGAGGTGGTCGCATCCGCGGACAACCTGAAGCCCGAGCGGTACACTCGACTGGTGCTCATTCCCCATGAAGCAATTTCCGGTCGCTCCGGGACCGCTGTTGGCGAGATCGGCCCGTCCCGATCTCATGACCCGGTTGCCTCTGATGATGTTGTCCCGCGGGGGATAGTAGAATCGGTCCTGGATCGGGCTCGCGATGATTCCGTGGCTGCCGTGATCGATCACGACATTGCCGGTGACCAGGTCGTTGACCGTCCCCGCGAGCAGGATCCCGTTGCCGAGGACCAGCGTGGTCAGCGTGGTCGCGGGGGCGTCGCGATTGTTGTTGGAGTAGACCAGGTTCGCCGCGAAGACGGCATCTCTCTGCGGCGGATTGAGCTCGACGTCGAGCGACGACGGTACGATGCCGCCCCGGTTGTGGCGCCAGATCGAGCTCACGACGTAGAGGTCGCCGCCGGCGTTCGTGCCCGAGAAGCCTAACGCGTTGCGCTCGGCGATGACGTTCCGGACCACGGTCTTGCAAGGATAGCACTGCCCGATATAGAAGCCCGAGTCGGGCGAACCCGACGCGTAGGAATCCTCGAAGAGGCCGTCGCTCGATCCGAACGAGTAGATCCCGTAATCACCGTTGTTGTACGCCGTGAGGAAGGAGCCGCGATAGCCCACGACGCCGCTCCAGAAAAATCCGTTGAGGACCGCGTTTCGCGCCGTCATGTTTTCGACCGCGACCTCGTCGGCGAGCACCGCCACGCCGTTCCCGCGGACGAACTCGCCGTCGATGATGACCTCGTTGCGGTCGACACCGCGAATCACCAGCGACGGCGTGGTGACGGTGACCTCTTCCTTGTAGACGCCACGATCCACCAGGACGAGATCCCCGGGAGCCGCAGCATCGACCGCAGCTTGAATCGTGGGATAGGCACTCGGCACGGCCCGCGTGACGCCGGTGGGCGCGGCAGCCGGTTCCACGACGCCTTTGGCGCTCGGGCTGTAGGCCACGTCGCCCACGACCAGGACGCCGCTCATGCCTTTGCCGTCCGGGGTGCCGTGATAGGAGCAGCGGTAGCGGTAAACGCCGGGCTTGTCGAACGACATGTCGGCGCCCCGTCCATCTTCGCCGGAGTGCGCGACGAGATCGGCGGTCTTCCAGCTTCCGTCGGTCGCGGTGGCGTTATGAGTGCTCCGCCCCATGTTGAGGAAGGTCACTCGCGCACCGACCGGCACTCGGAGCACTGCACTGTTGAACTGGTTGTCGTACATGGTGACCAGGGTCCCGCCGGGATGGACTCCGGCACAGCCCAGGACGGCCGTGGCGGCGCCTACGAGTAGAAGGCGACGAAGGGGCCTGGGCTGGTCCATGGGCGGTCCTAGTGGAGGGAGCTAACCCGGCATAACATACATGCTGCCAGCGCCCCATGCTACCAACGGCACCCTCTTCCACGCGCCGCCTCCGACGACCGCCGGCGCGGGGTCGGCCTTGTCTCGGCCGGGCGGCACCGCTCTGGGCCGAGGTCCAGGTCGGATAACGGAGCACGAGTGGAACCTAAGGAACGGCTCGTATCGCTGGACGTCTTTCGGGGGATGACGGTCGCCGCGATGCTGCTCGTCAACGACCCGGGGACGTGGAGCTCGGTCTACGCGCCCCTCAAACACGCCAAGTGGCACGGCTGGACGCCTACCGATCTCGTCTTTCCGTTCTTTCTCTTCATCGTCGGGGTCACGACCTCCCTCTCGCTCGAGCGGCGGGCTGAGCTCGGCGCGCCGGACGGAGAGATCCGGCGGCGGGTTGTCCGGCGAGCGCTGCTGATCTTCCTCTGGGGTCTTTTGGTCAACGCGTTTCCGTTCTTCCCGCTCCGCGAGCTCGCGTCGATCCGGATTCCCGGCATTCTCCAGCGAATCGCGATCTGCTATCTCGTAACGGGGTTGTTCACCTGGAAGCGATCGATTCGGGCCCATGTCGTGCTGGTTGCGATCCTACTCGTGGGTTACTGGATCCTGCTCACCCGAATTGCCCCGCCGGGCGAAACGATCGCGACCATCAACGACCCGGGCCGGACCATGGCCGCATACTTCGACCGGCTCCTGCTCGGCGACCACATCCAGGCGACAACCAAGACTTGGGACCCCGAGGGACCGCTATCCACCATTTCTGCCGTCGCAACCTGTCTCCTCGGCGCGATTGCGGGCCGCTGGCTCAGGCGGCCGGTCGATCTCGGCTCGAGGCTGACCCGACTGGCCGCGGCGGGGGCGTTAGGCGTCGCTGCCGGCTTGGCCTGGAGCGTGGTCTTCCCGATCAACAAGAACCTGTGGACCAGCTCCTACGTGCTGTTCACGGCGGGGCTCGCGGCGGCCGGCATCGCGGGGGTAGGGTGGCTGATTGACGTTCGGCACTGGTCCCGGGGGATCGGGTTCTTCCGCACCTTCGGGCTCAATCCCTTGGTGGCCTTCGTCGGATCCGCGATGCTGGCCCGGCTCCTCGTCGTCGTCCAGGTGGGAGTCCGCTCCGGCGAGACGACTTCGCTTCACAACGCGGTCTACGAGCACGCCTTCGGGCCGTTTCTCCCTCCTCGAATCGCGTCCCTTGCCTATGCGGCCCTATACGTTCTGCTCTGGTACGTCATTCTCCGGATCCTCGAGCGGCGCGGCTTGATTCTTAAAGTCTGATCGCGGGCCACCGACCCCACCGGGGCCTGAGATCGCACCCATTATATTTGGCGTCCCGTGGCCGTAGCGTGAAACCCCGATTCCGGGCGTGGCGTAGTCCCCCCGAGTTTGCGGTCCCTTCCTGGAGATTTCGATGGCGCAACGGTTTGCCCATTGGTTGTGGGGCTGGGTCAAGTCCATCGCCGTGGCCCTCGTTTGCTGGTTCATCCTGAGCGCGTTGGTCGTTCAGGCGTTTCACATCCCGTCGTCGAGCATGGAGAACACGCTGCTGGTCGGCGACGTTCTCTGGGTCAACAAGCTGCTGTACGGCGCCGAGATCCCGCTGGTCCATAAACGGCTCCCCGCGATCCGAGAGCCCCGCCGCGGCGAAATCTTGGTCTTCGATTCGGTCGAGCAGGAGGGACTCGAGGTCGTCAAGCGCCTGATCGGCGCGCCCGGCGACACGGTCGGGATGGAGAACGGGGTCCTTATTCGGAACGGCCAGAGGATCGAGGAGCCGTGGGTTCAAGAGAGCAATCGGCTCGCCGAGACCGACCCGCTGGGCCGGAGTCAGATGCGGCGCTGGCAGGTCCGGTACCTCGTCAAGAGCGACACGGCCAAATACAATCCCGATCCCAACAACTGGGGCCCGATCGTCGTGCCGGCCGACTCGTTCTTCATGATGGGAGACAACCGGCGCGAGTCGTACGACGGCCGCTTCTGGGGCTTCCTGCCGCGGCGGAACGTGCGCGGGACGCCGCTCATCGTCTACTACAGCTGGGACGCCAACACGTATAAGCCGCTCCCCCTGGTGACCAACGTGCGGTGGAGGCGACTGTTCACGATCCCGCGTTAGGCGGTTCGTCGCCCCCGACGGCCCCACCCGACGCCCCTCATGGGGCGGCACGCCTGCTGCCCAGCCCGCATATGGCCGGGATGCGTACCGTCGCGCTGTTCGAGGCCGCCAAGGGGCTCATCGTTCTCCTCGCCGGCTCCGGTCTCCTCCTCTTCATGAACCGGGACCTTCAAGCCATGGCGGAGCGGCTCGTGGGTCACTTTCACCTCGACCCGGCCAGCCACTACCCCCGGATCTTTCTCCGCCTGGCCCACTCCGCCTCGGTGCCGAGCCGGATTCGCCTCATTGCGATCGGGGCGGCGTTATACGCGATCTTCCGGTTCGTCGAGGCTTTTGGTCTCTGGAAGGAACGGCGCTGGGCCGAGTGGCTCGCGGTCGTGACCGGCTCGTTCTACATCCCATTCGAGGTCTACGCGCTGATTCGACGCCCCGCGATCGAGCCCCTGGGATTCCTGGTCGTAAACCTGTTGATCGTCGCCTATCTCGGCTGGCAGCTCAAGACCAGGCCGCCGGGCGCCGACGCGGGGAGTCCCACCTAACGATTCGGGCGCTCGGTCGGCGGGACCTGGCCGGGCCCGGGGAGCTTGGGCCAGGCTCCGCCCACCGCCTCAGCAGCGAGCAGCTCCTCGGTCGAGTGGTAGCGATAGAGGGTCGGCGCGCGGTTGACAAAGAGACCGCCGGTGTCGGCGGTCGGGCCATAGGTCGAGTAGAGCGGCTTACCGAGGAGGCGAAGATAGACCGTGAGCTGGCCCCGGTGATGGGCCGAATGAGCCAACCGGCGGATGAAGACCCACGCGCGCGACCGGTCCACGTCGAAGAACTTCGTGGGCGCGTCCCACCACGCTGCCGTCCGGGCCTGCAGCACCTTCGATCGGCGCGCCGAGGCCGACGCGTAGTGCTCGAGAAACGAGGTTCGGGTTTCTTGGGCGGGGAGCGGCGCGAGCTCCGACGCGACGTCGAGCATGGTTCGCATCCACATGTCTTCCGACACGCATTGATGCACCATGTGCTCGAGCGGTGTCCGAGCCATCGGGGCCGGCCGAAAGCGCAGGTCGTCGTCGCCAAACTCGGACCAGACGCTGAGCGTCTTGAGGCGCTCCGAGTCGTAGGCCGCAACGAGATCGCGAGCAATACCGCCGCTTTCACTCGAAGACATCGAATCGCTCACGACGGGGGCCGAGGAGCCGCGGAAGGCACCGCGTCGAACAGGTCCATGTTGAGCCGGAATGCCTCAATCGCCTCCGCGATGACAGCGTCCTGGTCGGCGGACGAGAGCGGCAGCCGGTTCAGCGTCTCCCGGTATTTGGTCTTGAACGCATCGATGTCCGCAACCGCGGGAAAGTCGTAGAAGCTAGTACCGTCTTCGCCCTCGAGGCCGAGCTGGGACCGCACCAACCGCTTGAGCACTTGTCCGCCCGACAAATCCCCGAGATAGCGCACGTACGCGTGCGCGAGCAACAGTACCGGCCTCTCCACCGCCGCTTCGATTCGAGCGGCATATCGAAGCGCCTCCGGCAGCGGTGCGGTGTCCGACCAACTCGGTCCGCCGAGGACCTCGAGGTCAGCGACCAAAGCGGGCTCTCGCCACAGCTCGGGGTAGATCCCGCCGGAAATGACCGGATCTTGCGCCACGGAACGAAGCGCGCGCTCGAGGGCCTGGTAGACCGGAAGGAGGTTTCGGATGAGGAGGAAGTACGTCGCGCGATCGGCCTTGCCGGCGAGCAGCAGCGGCATGACGCCGGTTCGCTCAGCGCGATGATGGGACGACTTGGTTTCCAGGCGGAGTCGGTCGGCCAGCTGTGACATGGCATCTAGATCCGGGTTCGGACTCATGGGCTGCTCTGGAATGTGTAAGCGGGGGGAAGCTCGCCGGAAAGAGCTGCGGCGGACCGGCAGCTTGGGCGGACTCTTAGCCTGATGCTGCGATGACGTCCATCAACCGAACGGTTGATCGCGTTGATCCAGCGGCCGATGCCGCTCGGATCGCAAGTCGTGACATTGAAGCTCGGACCCCAGTCAATCACAAGCAGGAGAGAGCACGATGTCGGACGCCGCGGCGAACACGTTCCGGCTTCGGGGCCGCGAAATCTCGAGGATCGAGGCGCTGAGCGATGCCGTATTCGGCTTCGCGATCACGCTGCTGGTCGTATCGCTCGAGGTTCCCCGCAGCTACGACGAATTGGTCCTGTTGATGCGGGGATTCGTCGCGTTCGGCGTCTGCTTCGCCCAACTAGTGATGGTCTGGCACTTCCATGCGACGTTCTTCCGGCGGTACGGGCTCCACGACCAGACGACGGTCGTGCTGAATCTGATCCTGTTGTTCGTGGTCGTGTTCTATATCTACCCGCTCAAGTTCATGTATACGCTGGTGATCGACTATGTCATCGGCTTGAATCCGAATCCGGCCCATCCCCTTACGATCACCGCTCTGCAGGCGCCGACGCTGATGGCGTTCTTCTCGACCGCGAACCTCGCGGTCTTCCTCGTGCTTGGCCTGATGTTCGTGCATGCGTACCGGAAGCGGAGTGCACTCGCGCTCACGCCGTTCGAGATCGCCGAGACAAAAGGCAGCATCGGGGCGTGCATCGCCTGGGTGCTGGTCGCGGGTGTCTCGATTCTCCTGGCGTGCTCGGGGCTGAGGGGCGCGATCGCGTGGGCGGGATTCGCCTATTTCCTGCTCGGGCCGCTTCAGGGCCTGAACGGCTGGCTCACGGGGCGGCGCGTCCGGTCGCCGGCCTAACGCAGCAACCACATCCCCCCGCGGAGATCAACCGGCGTGGATACGGATTTGACGGAAGGGGCGGATCCGCAGCTTTCTTCCCCAAACGACCCGCCTAGCGGCCGGCCGGCGTTAGGTCGAGCGCGTCCTGGCTCACCAGCTCCCAGTAGGTCAGCGCGGCCGGGTCGGCGGCGTGCCGCAAGAAGCTCGTGAACGTCTGCAGGAGCTGCACGCTCATATACCCCGCCACCGCCTGAGGATGCGGTTGGCCCATGGCGCTCCCGAAGTAGCTTCGCGCCATCACGCTCTCCGGCCCGCGCGGCAGCGACCGGACGTTCGCGGCGAATCGCTCGAAGCTCCCCTGCTGGAACAGATAGTACTCGACATTGGACGTGTAGAGGAGGCTGACATGCTCGCCCAGCTCGGCCACGTACTTGCCGATCGCGCTCAGCGCCTTGGGCCCGGCGAGATCCCCGACGACCGGGATGACTCGGTTCCGCCGCTGGAGATCGCGCACGAACTGGAAATCATCCTCGCGCGCGAGAAAGCTTCCATGTTTGCCGGACAGGTCCTTTTCCAAGAAGAGCTGCCGAACGGTCGGGTAATAAGGCCGCGCCCCCCGTCCATACGTCGTGAACCGGAGTGAAAGCCCGCTGCCCGCGAACTCCGCGTGGAGCCTTCGGATGGTCGCCTGATCTCCGGCTGAAAGCGGGACGCCGAACGACCGGATCCGTGCCAGAAGCTCGTCCTCGCGCCGGAGCAACGCCGCCGAATCGATCGCCGGCCGCTCGACGTACTTGAGCAGGTCTTCGAGCGGCTTGCCCGTCCACGCCTCTCGGTCAGCCGGCATCGGACGGCCGAAGAGCAGACAGAGGTACTCGAGCCGGTTCGACGCTTGGCCAAACAGCGACTTGAACAAGAGATGGATCAGCATGTTGTCGCGGCGAATGTCGATCACGAACGCGATCGCCGGACGGGTTGCTGCGATGTACGAGAAGCTTTGGTCCGGTCCCACACCGATGTACGCGCCGCCGGTGACTCCGTCGCGCTTGAGACGGCCCAGGATGTGGAGATAGGACGTTTCATTGGATATCAAGTTGTCGGTGTCGAAATACCCACCCGGTTCCGACAGCCGCTCGACCAGCTTGGGAAACGTGGTGTCGGACCCGGTCGGCCGCTGAGTCGGAGCGGCGACGGCTTGAAAGGCGAGCAGCAGCACCAGCATGAGCGACCCCCCGGAGGTGCGGGGCCGGGCTTCCCCTGATCCAGGGAGGCGCCCAGCCTCTACCCTAAAATACGCAGGGCGCCGGGCGCCGGCTTCAGGAGCGC
This sequence comes from Gemmatimonadota bacterium, assembly GCA_039933355.1. Taxonomy (GTDB): domain Bacteria; phylum Gemmatimonadota; class Gemmatimonadetes; order Gemmatimonadales; family GWC2-71-9; genus SHZU01. Next base: position 10,353 of record JBDTOH010000085.1, read on the forward strand.
CTATTCCTCCCGGATTGCCTCCAGCGCGTCCACGTTGGTGGCTCGTCGGGCCGGCACGAGCATGGCGCCGACTGCCACCAAAAGGAGCAGGCCGCCGACCGCAGCGAAGGTCAACGGATCGTTAGGACCAACCCCGCGGAGTTGGCTCGCGATGGCACGGGTTGCGAGCAGAGCCCCGCCCAGCCCCACGATCAACCCGATCGCCACGGGCAGGAGACCCTCACCCACCACCAGCGTGAGCACGTGGCGCGGTGTGGCGCCGAGCGCCATGCGGATCCCGAGCTCACGGGTCCGCTGCGCCACGAAGTAGGCGATCACCCCATAGATGCCGATGGCCGCGAGCACCAGCCCGATGACGCCAAGCGAGACGAGGAGTTGGGTATTGAAACGCTGCTGCGCCAGCGAACGCGACAGCCGCTCGTCCATCGTCGAGATGCCATAGAGCGGCACCGAGCGATCGATCCGATCCATGACGGCGCGGATCTGCACGGTCAGCGCCGAGGGCTCGCCCTCTCCGCGCACAACAAGCGACACGGACCGCTGAATCCAGTCCCACGCATCCGGCGGCGCCTGCATGATCGGGAGATAGAACTCGGGCGGAGCCTCGGTGTCGAGCCCGCTCGCCCTGACCTCCGCGGCAACGCCGACGATCTCCTTCCACGCCGGCCCCTTGTCCGGGCCTGGCTCGCAGCAGACGACCCGTTTGCCGATGGCATTCTGACCCGGGAAGGCGATTTGGGCGAAATTCTCGCTCACGATCGTCACTCTCGGCGTGCCGAGCCGGTCGTCGGCCGTAAACTCGCGGCCCGCCTTGAGCGCAATCCGCATCGTCTTGAGATAGCCGGGGGTGATCAGGCGCAGCCGGGTCTCGATTGAATTCTTCCCTTCGAGCGGCCGCCCCTCGGGAATCAGTCCGTTGGAGCCGCCCCCGGGACCTAACGGGACCTGCGACGACACGGCCGCGGACTGCACTCCCGGCGCCTGCTCGAGCTCGACCGCCATCCGAGTGAACGTGCTCGCCACCTTGTCCCACTCGAGGTACTGCTGCTTCGGCAGGGTGACGCGCGCCGAGAGCACTCCGCGCGGGTCGAACCCCGGATCGAGACGGCCGAGATTGATCCCGGTCCGAATCAACAGACCCGCTCCGATCAGCAGCACGAGCGCGATCGCAACCTCGGCAGACACGAGCGCGAGCTTGGTCCACTCGCGGGAGCCGCCGCTGGCCCCGCGGCCGCCGGCCCTGAGCGCGGCAGTGAGATCGGGCCGCGCGGTCTTGACGGCCGGAAGGAGCCCGAAGAGGAGGGCGCTCGCAAGCGCAGCCACCGCCGCGAACGCCAAGGTCGGGCCGTCGAGCGCGGCCTGCTCGAGCCGGGGTACTCCCTGCGGCGCGGTGGCGACCAGCACGCGAAGTCCTATGACGGCGAGACCGATCCCTAACACGCCGGCGCCGAGCGCGAGCACGAGGCTCTCGGTCAGCAGCTGGCGGACGATCCGAGACCGGCCCGCACCGAGCGCGGCGCGGACCGCGAGCTCACGGGCGCGGTTCGAGCCCCGGGCGAGCAGCAAGTTCGCGACGTTGACGCACCCGATCAGCAACACCAGCCCGACGGCCCCGAGGAGGACCAGAAGGCGTTCGCGCGCGCTGCCCACGAATTGGGTGAACATCGGCTCGACACCCGCGGAGATCTCGCTGTTGACGTCGGGATAGTCCGCCTTGAGCCTTGCCATGATCCGGCCGAGGTCCGCCCTCGCGGCGAACTGATCCACGCCGGGCTCGAGCCTGCCATAGAGCGTCAAGTAGTGCGAGTCGTGCTCCGCCCACTGCTCCGGCGTGAACGCGGCCGGCACCCACACTTCTTCCGTGTTGACCGTAAAGTCGAACGCGGCCGGCATCACACCGATGACCGCATAGGGAAGGCTGTTCATTCGGATTTCGGTGCCGACGACCTTTGGGTCGGAGCCGAACCGCCGAGCCCAAAGACGATGGCTGAGCACCACGACGAGCGGCTGGCCCGGCCGATCCTCATCGGCGGTGAAGAGCCGTCCCCACCGCGGCTGGACGCCGAACACCGTGAAATAGTCGTATGTGACTCGAGCGCCGAGCACCCGCTCAGGATGATCCTCGGCGGCCAGGTTGAAGTTGGTCCAGAAGATCGCTCCGAGCGCGCTGAAGCTTCGATTCTCGCGCTTCACATCACCGTAGTTCCCGACCGATGCGGGGTAGCCGCCTTCCGTCCGTTCCCCGACCAGCATGACGCGATCGGGTTCGGGAAACGGGAGCGGCTTGAGCACGACCGAGTAGACTGCGCTGAAGATCGCCGTCGTCGCCCCGATCCCGATGGCGAGCGTGAGCAGCGCGATCAGCGAGAAGCCGGGGTTGGCGCGGAGGTAGCGCCACGCATAACGCACGTCCTGCGCAAGCTCGGCAAACCACTCGGTCCGATGCATCGTGCGGTCTCGCTCCTCTCCAAGTTGTCTCAGGCGGGCGCGCATCGCAGGCACGTCACCCAGCCTCCGAATCGCCTCCGCCCGCGCCGTAGCCGGCGTCATCCCGTGATCGATGAGCTCTCGGACCCTCATCTCGAGATGGAAATCGAGCTCGTCCCTGACTTCGCGCTCGAGCGGCGGCTTCCAGATGTCGCGCATTGCGCGGGTCAGGCGTCGTCGCGAAGTGAGATGGCCGGGTCCACGGCGGCCGCTCGTCGAGCCGGCACATAGCTGGCTGCGAACGCGACCAGCGCCAGCACCGCGGAGACCATGGCCAGCGTCGCGGGATCGATCGGCCGGACCTCGTAGAGGAATCCGGACAGGAAGCGCGTGAGAACGACGCTCCCGATGAGTCCGAGACCAATGCCGCCAATTGCCAGCCTGAGCCCGCGCCACGTTGTGCGCCACACGACCCGTCCCGGGGTAGCTCCGAGCGCGAGCTGGATGCCGACCTCCCGCCGGCCGATGGTCACGAGGTAGCTGAGGAGCCCATAGACTCCGACGGCGCCTAACAGGAGAGCAAGAGCGGCGAACCCGCCCAGCAGGCTGGTCCGGAACCGCGGCGCGGCGACGGCGCGATCGATCGTCTCGGCAAACGGCCGCGCCTCGCCGATCGGCAGGTTGGGATCGATCGTCTTGACCGTGGAGCGGACCTGTCGGACCACATCCCCGAGTCCGTCCGACGTCCGAATCAGCAGCGTGAGGTAGGGCAGCGCCAGCTGGCGATAGGGCAGATAGAACATCGGCTCGGGCGGCGCGTCGAGCTGGCGGCTCCTGGAATCCGCGACAACGCCGATGACGGTGATGCGCCCGCCGAATCCCGCGGCGAATTCCTGCCCGACCGCTTCCCGCGCCGGCCACCACCGCTTCGCAAACGCCGCGTTGACGACGGCGACTTTGGGTCCATCGGCGCGATCTTCGGAGCCGACCTCGCGGCCGCTCTTGAGCGCCACGCCGAGCGTCTTGAAATAGTCTTCGCTGACGAGCCCGATGAGCGCGCTCAGCTGCTCGCGGTTCTTGTTGGTCTCGGCCTCGAGCGAGGTTGTCGCGCGGCTTCCGGATCCGCCCTCGAACGGCAACGGGAATCCGAGCGCCACCGTCCAGCGGGGATGCGCCGCTGCCAGATCGCTCCGAAGCCGATCGTAGAAGCGGCGCTGGGCCGGA
>JBDTOH010000086.1:0-13961 GCA_039933355.1 Gemmatimonadota bacterium
CGCGGGCTGGCCGTCGAGCGCTCGGGCGAGCAGCGACACGAAACCCCGAACCGTCGGCGATTCGCGGGGGACTTCCGCGAAGAAACGGATCGCGTCGCCCTCGCGTTCGAACCAGAGATAGACCGGCGTCTGGCATTCGGTGACCCGATGACGTTCGCGCTCGCCGTCGGACCGGAGCCGTTCGGGCAGCTCGGGAAGTTTTCGCGAGGCATCCAGGATCGCCTCGAGCCGAGTATTCTTATCGGCGGACTTGAAGCGCCGGATCATCGTATCGAAGGTCATATTCTCTCCAAACTAGCTCAGCCATGACTGATTTGCCGGGTTCTTTGGTCTCGACGGAATGGCTCGCCGCTCATCTTGCGGCGCCGGATCTCGTCGTGCTCGACGCCTCGTGGTATCTAGCGGCGATGAGCCGCGATCCCCACCAGGAATACGTCAAGGCGCACATCCCCGGCGCGGTCTTCTGGGATCTCGAGGCCGTGAGCGACGACCGCACCTCGCTGCCGCACATGTTACCCGATCCCGGCGAGATCGAGCCCCACGTGCAGGCCCTCGGCGTTCACCGCGGCGACGCCATTGTCGCCTACGATGGCTCGGGGACCAACTTGAGCGCGCCGCGGGCGTGGTGGACCTTTCGGGTCATGGGGCATGACCGGGTCGCGGTGCTGGACGGCGGGTTCGGCAAATGGCGGGCGGAAGGGCGCGCGGTTGAACGGGGCAGTGTGTCCCGGCCGGCGGGAGATTGGACCGGCACGTTGCGGCCGCGGCTGATCCGCTCCGCTGACCAAGTGAAGTCGGTGCTTGGGTCGAATGATGTCGTGCTGCTCGATGCTCGGTCGGCCGGCCGCTTCAACGGGTCCGAGCCCGAGCCCCGTCCCGGCCTCAGGAGCGGGCACATTCCGGGAGCGAAGAATCTCCCGTACACCGAGCTGATCCGGCCCGATGGAACCATGCGCCCGCTCGAGGAGCTGCGCGAACGATATCAGGCGAGCGGCGTCGATCTCGAAAGACCCGTTATCACGTCGTGCGGCTCGGGCGTCTCCGCCTCCGCGCTCGCGTTAGGCCTCGAGCTCCTCGGCCACCGGGCCTACTCCGTATACGACGGCTCGTGGACCGAATGGGGCGGCCGCCCAGACCTTCCGGTGGAAACCGGCGGTCCCCCAAAAAAATAATGTCTTGCCGCCTTGCCGCCTTGCCGCCTTGCCGCCTTGCCTTACCGCGGACACCGCGCCACCGCCTGCCGCGGAGCCGGCAAGAACGGAAAGAGGCGAAACGCACGCCAGGCATGGGGCCGAGACCGGCGGCATTCGGTCCGGTTGGCGATCATGATGTGGAGGCGGTAACTCCCCGGGTCGAGCACCGCTGCCCGCTCGAGCGCTTCGACGCTGTCGCCCGCTCCCGCGGTCGCGATTGCGGCGACCTGGAATCCGCTCCGAGTGGCGGCGATCGCGGTCCAAAGAACGGCCACCAGCAGGGCCCTGCCGCGGGCTCGTCCGGAGAGCGTGCGGGCCGTGCCGAGCGGTGGCAACAGCGCGCCGGCCGCGACCGCGACGAAGAGAACACCCTGCGGCAGCAACAGCACCGCGTCGAACAACCCCTCGACGGCAGCCGCCGTCAGGACCGCCAAGCCGGCGGCGGCGCCGACCGCAATACTTGCTTCCGGCACGCCCAGTCTCCGAACGAACACCAGACCGAGGCCGGCGCCTAACGCGATCACGATCAGGAGCGCGATCGGGCCGCGCTCCGCCACCAGCGCTACCCAGTCGCTGCTCGGCCACGGGTTGGTCGGCATCACGTCGCCGCCGCTGAACGAAGGATCCCCCGGCGTCGTCACCTGCGGGTACAGCACCGGCCAGTTTCCCGGCCCCGTGCCAAAGACTGGATTCCGCTTCACCAGCTCGAAGCTGTTTCGGTACTGGATCAGCCGGCCGCGTCCCGACCCGCCCCGATAGTTGAGCACGTCGCGAAGCGTGTCGCGGTACGGCGAGTCCGAGCGCCATCGAAGCGTGTTGGGAATCACCAGCGCGAGCGCCGCACCGAGCGCGGCGAGCCCAAGCGCGCGGCGGAGCCGGCGCCCGACGAAGATCACATCCCGGCGGCCCCGCGCCGCGATCAGGAGTGCCACAGCCCCGACACCTAGGCTGGCCACCAGGCCGATCCATGCGGCTCGCGAACGGGACAGCACGACGCCCATCGCCGCGAGCGCCAGGCCGGCGCTCCACAGCCAAGCCGCCAGGTTCCGCTTCGCGCGGAGCGTGAGCCAGAACAGGAGCGGCAGCCCGATCACCGTGAGATGCGCCATGAAGTTCCGGTTGCCGAACGTACCGCCTGGAGCGCGCGTATTGGCGAGCACGTCGGTGCTCCAACCGTACGCCTGTGCGACGCCGGATAATGTGCCGGCCAGCGCGGCGAGCCCGAGCGCCGCCACCACCACGCTGGTGAGTCCCGCCCGCGCCGCCGCTCGGGCGCTGATGATGAGCGCCGCACCGGACGTCGTGAGTGCCGTGGTCCGGAACGCGAGCCACGGGTTGGTCGCGAACAACCCGCTCAAGACGGTCCACGCGGCCAGACATAACAGCGCGATCTCGGGCACGCTGAGCTCGATCGGCTCTTTGAGCAGCCACGTCAGCACCAGCGCGAGGAGCGCCGTCACGTGCACCGCCAGCTCCTTGGGCACCAGGAACCGATCCAGATCGAAAACCGGCGAAGGCATGGCCGCCAGTACGACCGCGAGTGCGCCGAGCGCAAAGACGCCGGCGAGCAGGCCGGTAACGACCCGGCGGCGGAGGGGAACAGACCCCGCCGCGCTCGTGGTGCGAGCCATGTCGGTCATGGCCGGATTGTAGACACTGTTCTGTCAGCGTCAACTCGCGCCCAGAGGTACATTCCTCCCCAACAGGACCTTTGGGTTCAAAGGAGTCGAGGAGCACACTGATGGCGATGGAAGACATGCCACCTGAGGGAGTCGTGCTCGCCGCGACCGACCGGGCGTTACCTCTCCGCGTAGAGCCGGCTCCAGACGAGCGGATACCCGACGGGATGGTCTGCCTCGCGAGCTACCTCGGCGATCGGCTGATTGCGCGGTGCGCGGTCCCCCAGGAAGCCGCCGACAAGCTGAATGCCCAAGGCTTCTTCAACGATCCCGTCCGCCTCATGCTGGCCGCCCGCGAGGAGCCGCCTGGGCTCCAGTGCCGGCTCTTTGCGATCGTGGATCTGCCCGAGGAGCAGGACGGTGACGAGGATAACGACGAGGAGTCCCGCGAGGAGCCCTGGGCCTCGTCGGTGCCCGGCGCCGGCTATGAAGCCCACATCGGCGGCGGCGTCGATGCCGATGGTCCCACCCACGCGCTCGTTTTCCTCGGCCAGATCGTTCGCTTCGACAAGGACCGGAAGCATCCGGACAACTTGGCAATGGAGGCGGCCGACGTGCTTCGGCGGGTCGTCGAAGGTCAGGCCGTCGAGGTGGTGGACAAGCTGCTCGACGATTTGCTCCCCTGAGCATAACAGCCGCTTCGCTGGCTTGACATTCCGACAAAACCGCTCGTATTTACCGGCCCTTGCATACAACCGCGGCTGGAGAGCGTATGACGACACCGTCGCCGATCGAGAGTCGGGGATATACCAAGCCCGACGTGTTGGTGAGCACGGAATGGGTCGCGAGCCACCTCGACGATTCATCGGTTCGGCTGCTCGAATCGGACGAGGACGTGTTGTTATATCGGACCGGACACATTCCCGGTGCGCTCAAGCTCGATTGGGTCGACGACCTGAATGACGCGACGGTCCGCGACTACATCGGCACCGAGCCGATGCAGCGGCTGATGCGGGCCAAGGGCATCAATCGCGATACCACGGTAGTGCTGTATGGCGACAAGAACAATTGGTGGGCGACGTACGCCTTCTGGGTCCTCCGGCTTTTCGGCATCGGCAATCTAAAGATCATGGATGGCGGCCGGCAGCGCTGGGTGGACGAAGGTCGCCCGCTCGAGACCGACATGCCCACCGTGTCGCCCGGCAATCTCGTCGTCGAGAACCGGCGCGACGCCCCGATCAGGGCCTTTCGGGACGAGGTCCTCTCCCACTTGCACGCCGGCCGCAAGATGGTCGATGTCCGCAGTCCGGAAGAGTTTCGGGGCGAGCGTCTCCACCTGCCCGAGTATCCCAACGAAGGCGCGCTTCGGGGCGGGCACATTCCGGGGGCTCGCAACGTTCCGTGGGCCAAAGCCGTCAATCCGGAGACCCACACCTTCAAGCCGGCGTCGGAGCTGCGAGCGATCTACGAGCAAGAGCAGGGGCTCGCCTCGAGCGATGACGTGGTGGTGTACTGCCGGATCGGGGAACGCTCGTCGCACACCTGGTTCGTGCTGACGTACCTGCTGGGCTATCCCCAGGTGCGCAACTATGACGGGTCCTGGACCGAATGGGGCAACGGTGTCCGGCTCCCCGTCGAACGGCCTTAAGGAGAACACCGATGTTGGTAACGCTCGTCCTCGCCGGCGCGCTATTCGCCCCGAACCCCGCGCCCCTCACCGATCCCGTCACGTGGGAAATCGATCCGGTCCATTCGGAGATCACATTCCGGGTTCGCCATTTCGTGACGAAGGTGCCCGGCACGTTCTTGCAGTGGAACGGCACCATCACCGCCGATCCGGGCAAGTTGTCGGACGGCGCGGTCGAAGTGGTGATTCAGACTGCGAGCATCAGCACGAAGAACGAGCGCCGCGACGCTCATCTCCGCTCGCCCGATTTTTTTGCCGCTGATAGCTTTCCCACGATCACGTTCAAGAGCACCACAATGGACGTCACCGGTTCGACTATCAAGCTGAGCGGCGATCTCACGATACGGGGCGTCACGAAGCCGGTCGTGCTCACCGGCGAGTTCGGGGGCGTGTCCGGCCCGCCCGAGCCAAAGAAGCAGCGGATCGGCTTCAGCGCCTCGACCAAGGTCAACCGGATCGACTACGGCGTGAAATGGAATCGCGCCCTCGAAGGCGGCGGCTTCATGCTCAGCGACGAGGTCGACATCACGATCAACGTCGAAGCGGTCCGGCAGTAATCGACTCTGGACGCCGTTAGGCCTCCCGGCGTGGTCTCACGACGGGGGCCGGCATCCGGTCCACTCATCACCCATCACACGAAACCGCCTATGTCTTCCGGCTCTACCATCACGATGGCCGACGGAAAGCTCCGCGTTCCGGACGATCCGATCATCCCATTCATCGAGGGCGACGGCACCGGCCCCGACATCTGGCGGGCCTCGCGCGCCGTGTTCGAGGCGGCCGTGGCGAAATCGTACGGCGCCAAGCGGCGGCTCGTCTGGCGCGAGGTGCTCGCCGGCGAGAAGGCCAAGAACCAGGTCGACGATTGGCTGCCCGAGGCAACCCTCGCCACCATCCGCCAATATCTGGTGGCCATCAAAGGCCCCCTGACGACCCCCGTGGGCGGCGGCATCCGCTCACTCAATGTTGCCCTCCGGCAGCAGCTCGATCTCTACGCGTGTGTGCGCCCGGTTCGCTGGTTCGAAGGTGTTCCTTCCCCGGTGCGGGCCCCCGAAGAAGTGGACATGGTCATCTTCCGCGAGAACACCGAAGACATCTACGCCGGCATCGAGTGGAAGGCGGGCACGCCGGAAGCCCGCAAGGTCCGCGACTTCCTGATCAACGAGATGGGCGTCAAGACGATTCGGTTTCCCGACACGAGCGCGTTCGGGATCAAGCCGGTTTCCGAAGAAGGCTCGAAGCGCCTGATCCGGTCCGCGATCCAGTACGCGCTCGCCAACGGCCGCAAGAGCGTGACGCTGGTGCACAAGGGCAACATCATGAAGTTCACGGAGGGCGGCTTCCGCGACTGGGGCTACGAGCTCGCCAAGCAGGAATTCGGGGCGGTGGAGATCGATGGCGGTCCGTGGTCCAAGCTGCCCGGCGGCCTCGTGATCAAGGACGCCATCGCCGACAACTTCCTCCAGCAGATTCTCACCCGGCCGGCTGAATACGACGTCATCGCGACCCTCAATCTCAACGGCGACTACATCTCGGATGCGCTCGCTGCGCAGGTCGGCGGGATCGGGATCGCGCCCGGCGCCAACATCAACTACAAGACCGGCCACGCGATCTTCGAAGCCACCCACGGCACCGCACCCAAGTACGCCAATCAGGACAAGGTCAATCCCGGCTCGGTGATCCTCTCGGGCGAGATGATGTTCCGGTATCTGGGCTGGACCGAGGTGGCGGACCTGATCATCACGTCGCTCGACCGCACCATTGCCCAGCGTCGGGTGACCTACGATTTCCACCGGTCGATGGAAGGGGCGACGCTGCTCAGCACCAGCGGCTTCGGCCAGGCGCTGATCGAGAACATGCAGGGATGATCGTTAGGTTCGCTCGGCCGTCGTCGTCGCATGGGCGCCGACGGCCACCCAGGCCAGCCAGACCAGATCCGCCAGCACCAGGTGCACGAGCTGGAGGGCGACCGGGGCAAGCAACAGCAGGTTGACCGTCCCGGCGACCCATTGCACTAGCACCAGTCCCGTCACGGTCGCCGCCCAACGGGCGAGCCGCTCGTCGGCGATCCGCCGGGTGAGCCGCCAGCCACCGAGTATGGCCGCGATTCCCGCGGCCCCGGCGGCAATCGGATGGATCACCCGGAGGCGGAGCAACAGGTGCGCCGTCGCCGAGCGATCCTGCTCCAAGCCGGCGGCCAGCGACGCGGCGGGGAACAGCGTGTCGCCTAACGCCGTGATCGCCCCCGAGATTCCGACCGCGATCAGCGCGAGCGCCACGCCGAAGATCCAGCGCCGGTCCCGGTCACTCCCCGCAGCTCTCGGCACAGGACGGCGCTCGCCGCCCCAGATCGTCGCGAGGGTGAGCGACCCGATCAGCAGAAACGTGTTCGTGAGATGAACCGCCAGATAGCCGGCCCGAAGCATCGAGTCGTTCCCCGCCACCAGCTCGAGCAGCACGAGGCCTGCACCCACCGCCGCTTCCGTCACGATGAAGATCAGGGAGAAGACCGCGGCCCGGCGCGCCAGATGCCCGGCAGCGAACCGGCGCCGCGCCCAGACGAAAAGCACGAGCACGGCGACCAGCGCGAGCCCGCTCGTGGTCCGATGCACGAGCTCGATGATAGTCTCGAGCCGAGGGCTCTTTTGCAGCACGGTGCCGTTGCAGAGGGGCCAGTGCCGGCCGCAGCCCGCCCCCGAGCCGCTCGCCCGCACGAAGGCGCCCCAGACGATGACCGCGAGATTGTAGGCGAGCGTGAGGCCGGCGTAACGGCGGAACGTCATGGCGCGAAAGATAGCGGAAGCTCGGCCCTATCTGATCCGCGCCGCCAGCACCGCGAGCGAGTCCGCCGACATCCCCGCCGGCGGGATCAGCCGATAGCGAAGCTCGCCCGCCTGGCGCCATTCCTCGAGGACCAGCGGGCCCCAGCTCATGGGGTAGATCACCCGAATCCGATCCGCCACCAGCTCGAACGACCTCGGCATCAGGCCGTCCACCAGCTTGATACTCCCGCCCAGCGTGCGGAGGGCGTCGTCCGCCGTCACGATGATCGTGGCCTTCTTGTCGTGGGAAGCGAACGGCTCGTTCAACCGATCCGCCTCCTCTTTTCGAAGGATCGGAGACGGAGCGCTGCGGAGCTTGAGAGCGGAGATTGCGAGCGACGAATCGCCGCGACGCTCTCGCTCCGTCTTGCCCGCCGCTTGCTCCGCGCCGGCCACGACGATCTCATCGAGATGCAACGCGGAGTCGCGGAACGGGATCGGCGGGGCGGCCGGCTTCGGCTCCTTGTCGACCGGCTGGTCGGCGGCCTTCGCGGCCGACCGTCTCGCGTCCGCTGTCTGGCGCTCGGTGCTGACGCGACCTAACGCCTCCGGGGCCGCCCGCATCTGCTCCAATCGTCGCGGTGTCGCGGGAGCCGGCGCCGCATTGCTCTGCGCGGGCGGGGCCGGCATTGCGGTGGGCGCCACGGCTTTCTGAGCCGGCGTGGTGACCGCGCCCGGAAACACCGGTGCCGAAAGCGCATCTTGGTCCGAGCCCCGAAACCGCGCCAGCGTCACCGAGCCGATGCCTAACGCGAGGACGGCCGCCGCCGCGAGCCCCAACGGGCCGGCCCAGCGGAGCCGGGTTCTTGGAATCCGGCGCGCCGGCGCCTGGGCGGTCGGTGCGGCCGCGACCGGGCGCGCCGGGGCTTCGATCATCTCGATCAATCGGTCGGCCTCGACCAGGAATTGACGCGCCTCCGCCAAGCGGGCCTGACAGGCGGCGCATTGCTCGAGATGCGCCTGAATCGACGCGAGATCGCTCGATCCGGTCTCCCCGTCCAACAACGCCTCGAGCATACCATCATCAAGATGCGACATCTTTTTTCCCCTCCTCGAGCCGGTACGCTTCCACCAGTCGCTTGCGCGCCCTCGAAAGCGTCGTCCCGACTGCGCCCTTTGCGAATCCCAGCGTCTGGGCGATCTCCTCGTAGTCGAAGCCCTCGGCCTTGAGCAGCAGGGCTTCCCGGTCGCGCTCGCTCAATGTGTCCAGGGCCCGGCGCACCCGCGCGATTCGCTCGTTGCGGTCGAACTCCTCGTCCGGCGCTTCGGCCTGGTCCTGGACTTCGGAGCGATACAGCACGAGCCGCCGATCCTGGCGGGTCCGGCGGCGCCCCTCTTCTCGCAGGAGGTTGAGCGCAACTGCGAAGAGCCACGGGCGCGGGTTATTCGGTGGGGCTGCCACCGCCCGCGCGAAGACCTCCTGCGCCATCTCTTCAGCCCGCTCCTGGTCGCCCGTGCGGCGGTAGAGCATCCGCACGAGCGAGGCGTGATACTGGGTGAAGAGATCGGCGAGGAACTTGGTCATCGGCCGCGGAACCGGCGTACGAGATCCGCGAGCGCGTCACCCTGCCAGGCGGCAATGCCCTCCGGGGCGATCCGAATGCTCACCGCCTTGCCCGCGACGATGATTTCCCCTCCGAGCGCGAGGGCCGGGGTGAGCTCGGGCAGCCCGCGCGCCAGCTCGAAGTACGCGGGGCTCATGGCGGCAATCGTCATGACTTGGAGGCTAGTCCGGTGGGCCACGTCCGTCCAGACGTTGCCGCGGCGCGCGAAGACCCGCTCGCCGACCCGCTTGAGCTCCGCGGCCCCTCCCGCGTCCCGCGCCAGCTCCCGCAGCCGGCTGTCGGCGGAACCAGCCACATCGTCGAGCGTCCTCGCCCGGCCCATCGCCGCGCTCGATTTCGCGCGCTCGAACGCCTCAGCACCGGTCTGCTCCTCGGCCCGCATCCGTCGCGGCATCGGGGCCGCGGAGGGCGATGGGACCGACTGATTGGCAACCATCTCCGGCTCCTTGACCAGATAGGACGTGTATTCGGTGATGATGCCGTACCGGAGACCGAGCTCGCGCACTTCGGCGACGAGCGAGGGAGCGGGCCCGTCGAGCCGGATTTGGCGGGTTAGCTCGCCGATCCGGCGGGAGGCCCAAAGCGGCGCGAGAAACTCGTTCGACGCGGTCGAGCGCGGGAAATCGGCATGGATCACAAACCGCTCCTTCCGGCCGTTCCGCTCACCCTCGATCACCACGTTGCCGTTTCCGGTTCCATGATATCGCCCGAGGACGACCAGCTCCTCCCCGAAGAACAGATCGGGGAGCTGGTTCGGCGTGGATTGGGTCAGCTCGACCGGCGCGGTCACGACTCGAAGATTGACGAGCGCCGGCTGGCTCAGCTTGCCCATGACCCCGCTCACGGCCGCTTCGACATCGGCGCCCGGCGCGATGTACTCCGTTGTCCCGTGTCCCTCGACCGCGAGGCGGTCCAACAGGTATGTGTTGACGTCGTGTCCAATCCCGATCGGAAAGATCCGGGTCCGGCCGACGCGCCCTGCGGCGACCGAGGCGAGCCGGTCGGGTGACTGCTCTCCGACGGACGGGAGGCCATCGGTGAGGAAGAGCAGCAGCGGGAGTCCGTCTCCGGGGCTCGTGCCGAGTGCGGCGTCGAGCGCGCCCTGGATGTTGGTCCCGCCGCTGGCGACGAGCCCGTCGACATAACGGCGTGCGTCCCGGACTTGGTCCGCGGTCGCGTCTACGAAGCCTTCGTGAAACGAACGGACCGTGGACGAGAAGGCGATCAACCGGAATCGGTCGGTGCTCCGGAGGCCGTTCAACGCCTGCGTGAGCGCGGCCTTTGCCTGCTCGAGCTTCGCGCCGCTCATCGATCCCGAGACGTCGACGACCATGGTGAGCTCGCGCGGCATCACCGCGCCCTCGAAGACGGGCGGCGGCGAGAGCAGCATCAGGTAGAACCCATCCTCGCCGGATGGCGCATGGGCGAGCAGGGAGCCGGTGACGAGCCCGCTCCGGATCGGCAGGTACAGCTGCACGTCGCCGGTGGCGAGACCGTTGACGGCGATCCGAAGCTCCCCGTCCTCGACTCTGGTCTGGAGCGGGTGAGTCGGGCTGTACGGCGTCCCGTAGCCGCGCGCGTCTTTGACCCGGACCCTGAGATGGGTCTCGGAGCCTTCGCCGCGCGCGCCTAACGAATAGCGGAGGTGGAAGGCGTCGCTTTCACGCGGGAGGAGCTGAGTATAGCGGAGGATCACCGTCCGGGTCTCGCCCGGCTGGATCGGAAAAACCTGGGCGCGGATCAGACCGTGGCCGGCGAGCGTGAGGAGCGCCGGGTCGCGGCGTCGGCGCACGATCTCCTCGTAGATCTGCCGGGCCTGCTCGGCATGCATCACCTCGCCCTTGAGCTCCCGATCGCCCTGAAACAGCGAGAAGTCCGAGAACGCGGCGTCCGCCGGCAGCGGATAGAGATAGCTCCCTTCGGCGAGGCCGCCGCCTCGGTTCTGAAACCGCTCCTCGACCTCGAACCGTGCCACTCGTCCCTCGACCGTAGCCCGGATCTCGGAACCGACCCGCACGACGGCACTCGGCATCCTGAGCGGGGGCATCCGCTCGGGCTCGATCCATCCTTGTGCAGCAGCATTGGTGGTGACGACAGCGACGAGACTCAGGCTCAGCAGCCAGTGGTGCATTTCGGAGCTCCCGGTTCTTGGGTCGGCCAGGAGATGCCCGGGGGGTGGGGAGTTGCACAGCGCGGGACCGGAAGCCGGTAAGACGGTAAGGCGGTAAGAGAAGCCCAGCGGCATGGCCGAAACCTGACCGATGCGCGCTCGTTAGGTGGGCAAGCCTAACGTGCTCCCCGACCGCCTTACCGCCTTACCGTCCTACCGCCTTACCGTCCAGCTACCGCTGGAACGCCACCTTCGTCGGCTCCAGCCGCACCGTCAGAGTTCCGTCCCCGATTGATCCGAACTCGTTGTCGCCCCAGCAATAGGCGACATCGTCGGTGGTTACGCCGCAGGTCTGGTAGTCGCCGGCGCTGATCGTCTTGAACGTGAGGCCGCCGGCGACCGCCACCGGGTTGCTCTGCGTGGTCATGGTGCCGTCGCCGAGCTGTCCTTTGGAATTGTTGCCCCAGCAGTACGCGGTGCCGTCAGTGGCCAGGGCGCAGGTATGTCCGAGCCCGGCCGAGATGGCCATGAACGTCAGTCCGCCGGCGACGGTAGTCGGAATGTTTTGACGCGCGAAGGTGCCGGTTCCGAGCTGGCCGTCGGAGTTGAGTCCCCAGCACTGGGCGGAGCCGTCGGTGAGGATCGCGCAGGAGTGGCTGAAGCCCGCGGTAATCGAGTCGAACACCGCGCCACCGACTACGAACTGCGGAATGTACTCGTCGACCGAATTGGTGCCGTCGCCGAGCTGGCCGTCCCGGCCCATTCCCCAGCAGAGCGCCTGATGCTGGAAGTCCACCGCGCAGGTGTGAATCCCGCCGGCTGAAATCGCCCTGAAGTCATAGGTCCCGAAGAATTTTCCGTCGGTCGTGCTGCCGACCAGCTTGGGTGCGTTGGACGGCACGAGGAGCACCGTGTGAGCCACCGTATCGATCGTGACGTTGCCGCCCAGCTGGCCCCGTTCGTTCGAGCCCCAGCAGTAAGGCACGCCGCCGACCGAGAGGCCGCAGCTGTGCACCCGGCCGGCAGAGATGGTAGAGAATGCCACCCCAACCGAGATCGGCGTCGGCTCGGTCACCGATCGGCTGAATATCCCGGTTCCGGTTTGCCCGTTGTTGTTGTCGCCCCAGCAATAGCCCACGTGGGAGAACGTCACGCCGCAGTTGGCGAAGCTTCCGCCGTTGACCTGGCCGAACGTCTGGTTCCCGACCGGCGCCGCCGCTTGTGGCAGCGCGTAGACCGGCCCGGCGCCTAACGGGCCCTGGCCGATGCCGAGCTGGCCGTCGCCGTTGAAGCCCCAGCAATAGAGAACCCCGCCGTCGTCGATTCCGCATGCGCTCCGGCCACCGGCTGTGACCGACGCGAAGGTGATGAAGGCAGCGCCGGTCAGATCGATCGTGGCCGCGCCGGACTTCGCCGTCAGCTTCTTCGGGCCGCCGCTCAGGCCGAGCGTCCACTTGGTCGCTGTTCGGCCGCCCGGCCCGGTGAACGTGACGCTCGGGCTCACAGTGCCGCCGGCCGCGGAGAGCGTCCAGGTGACCGAATCGCCGCTGATGCCGTTCCCGAACTGATCGACCACGCGGATGATGACGGAATCCGGGAGCGCTGCACCGGGAAGGCCCTGCTGATTGTTGCCCTGGACCACGACGATGCCCGCCGCTGCGCCCGGTCGGGCAGTGGCGGTGATCGTAGCCGGCGTGAGCGAGCCCGCGCCGACGGTCAGCGATTGAGTCCCCGAGATCGGGCCGAGCGTCCACTTCACGGTCGCGATGCCCGTGGCGTCGCTGAGCACTGAAGTCGAGCTCACGGCGCCGCCGCCGCTCCCAACTGCGAAGGTCACGGGAATCCCGGCCTTCACGTTGTCGAAGGCATCGGTTACGCGGACCTGGATATCGGTGGAGAGAACGGATCCGACGGTTCCGGTCTGGCCGTCGCCGGCAGTGACGGTGAGCCGGTTAGCCGGTGCGGCCGTGGCCGTGGCGCTGAAGGAGACCGGCTGGAGGTCTGAGAGGCCAGCGGAGACCGTCTGGACACCGAGGCTGCTTCCGAGACGGAAGGTCGTCCGGGCGAGGCCGTCGGCGTCCGTTGTGTCGACTCCAGGGGTCACGATTCCGTCCCCGGCCGAAACGGTCCAGACGACGATGACGCCCTCAACCGGGTCGCCCCGCTGGTCTTTGATGCTCACGACCAGGGGTTGGGCGAGGATTCCACCAATCGGGCCGACTTGGTTGTTTCCGGACGCGATGGAAAGGGCTGCGATCCGAGGTCCGGTCGTACCGACGTCGTTGCTGCAACTCGCAAGGAACGTGGCGGCAAACACGGAAAGAGAGGCGACGAGCCCCCGAACTGAACGACGCTGCATACCGGTCCTCCAAATGTCGGACTTTTTTGGTCCCCTGCACGGTATGAGGCGCAAGGGGCGGAGTATTTCCGTCTTCAACGACCACCGATCTATCAGCTTACTGCTTAGGCACTTAGACCGAAGAATCCGGGTTGGCCACAGCCCTACAAGCGGCGTGGAAACGAACCTTGCAGCAACCCAATCAAGTCGTAAAGGTTCTGTGCGGTCGATCTCGGGAAAGGCAATTTCCAGGCCCATGGCCGGGGCCTCGGCTGGAAATGCAGGTTACTGCTTGGGACCGGTCGGCTCCGGGCCTTGATTGGGTTGGACCAGAACAATACTTTTGGCCGCTCCACCGCATGGTGGTTGTAGCTCAATTGGTTAGAGCGCCGGACTGTGGCTCCGGAGGTTGCGGGTTCAATCCCCGTCAGCCACCCTGTGGACGGGAGACGGCGGGCGGGCAAACGGGCTGTGGCTCCGACTGATAACGGAGTCCGGAGAGGGATGCCGGTTCTCGGTTCAGTTCGGTACTCATTGCCTGGCTGCCCGTCCGCCTCATCCCCCGTCCGTGAAGGTCCGTAGCTCAATTGGTAGAGCACCGGTCTCCAAAACCGGGGGTTGGGGGTT
>JBDTOH010000087.1:0-13890 GCA_039933355.1 Gemmatimonadota bacterium
CCGATCTGGAGCGCGAACGGCGCGACCATCCTGGTGAATCGGTGGGACCCGTCATTGACCTACGTGGGCGGTGGTGTGGGGTGGGAACTGCTCCGGGTTCCGGCCGCAGGCGGGGCAGCCGAGCAAGTCCGAACGGCGGGGACGCTGATGTCCGCCGGTCTCGATGCCGCCGGACGCGCATACCGGCTCGTGGGTACCAAGCTCGTGGCGAGCCGAGCCTATCAGAAGGATCCGTGGATCCATCCCGCGCTCGGCGGCTCGGAAGCGGAGGTCGTGCCGTCGCCTAACGGCAAGTGGGTGGCGATTCAGCAGAAGCTCGACGTGTATCTGGCGCCGTTACCGGCCTCCGCGGGCCGGGGCGACTCGGCCGTGGTCGAGCTGGGGCGCGGACCGGACCGGCTGCGCCGCCTGACGACTGAGGGCGGCTACTACCCGAGCTGGCGCGACGGCTCCACCCTCGAGATGATGAGCGCGAATCGCTACCTGGTCCACCACGTCGGCACGGGGAAGACCGATACGATCCCGATCCGGTTCAGCATCCCGCGCGACGTTCCCACGGGGACGGTGGCGCTCACCGGAGCGCGGATCGTGACGCTCGATAACAGGAAGGTGATCGAGCGGGGTACGATCATTGTGACCGGGAGCCGGATCACCTGCGTCGGCGAGTGCAATGCGGGTCTGGCCGAGCGGACCATCGACATCTCGGGCAAGACCGTCATTCCCGGCATCGTCGACGTCCACGCGCACCACCTCACCAAGGACGGCAGCAGCATGGTGGAGCCGCATCGGGCGTCGTCCGGCCGGTATCTGGCCTGGGGCGTCACGACGGTGCACGATCCGTCCGCCGAGATGGATCCGAGCTTTACCATTGGCGAGATGATCGAGGCCGGCCGGATCGTGGGTCCGCGGACGTTCTCAACCGGTGTGCCGCTTACCTGCAGCGACTTCGACGATCTCCGGGAGATCACAACGTACGCCGACGCGGCCGAGCAAATCGATCGGGCCGCGAACGCCGGCGCGATCTCGATCAAAGACTACAAGCAGTGTACCCGGGTGCAGCGGGAGATGCTCGAGGACGTCGGTCGGAAGCGCGGCATCACCATGACCTCCGAAGGCTCCGACCTCAACTATCTGCTCGGCCTCGTGATGGGCGGGAGCACCGGGTGGGAGCATCCAATTCAGTACCATCCGCTCTACAGCGACGTCGCGCGGTTCTTCGGCCAGGCTGGGGCTCACTATTCCGCCCAGCTCATTCTGTCGGACTACCCGCATGGAGACGCGCTCGAGTATTGGCTCTCGCGCGAAGACCTCTGGAAGAATCGGAAGGTCGTCGAGTGGAATCGGTGGCAGGACATCGCCACCCGGCGGACGTTCATCGCGAAGCCAACCGAGGAGTACATCTTCCCGATCCTGGCGGAAGGCGCCGCGGATATCATGCGGGCGGGAGGATATCTCGCGGTCGGAGCCCACGGCGAGCAGGACGGGTTAGGAAGTCACTGGGAGCTGTGGTCGTATGCGATGGCTCTCACGCCAATGGAAGCGCTCGAAGTCGCGAGCATAGGCGGTGCCCACTTCCTGGGACTCGAGCAGGAGATCGGGTCGATCGTCCCGGGGAAATTGGCCGATCTGGTGATCCTCAACTCGAACCCGCTGGACAACATCCGGAACACCGTCGACATCCAGTCGGTGATGAAGGCGGGCAAGCTCTACAACGGCGAGACGCTCGACGAGATCTGGCCGCGCAGTCGTCCGTACGGGCCGAAACCCTGGAATCCACCTGAGGTGTTGCGGACCGACCTCCGCCCGGATGACACCTGGGATCACGCTGCTCGCCCGTGACGGCTCTGCAATGTAAGCCTTCTCAGCCGCGGCGCCGCGGGCCTTATCGCTGCTGGCCGACTGCGGCAGAGCGATGAAGCTGCCGTAGACAGCAATTCGATCGCGCCGCGACCGCCGGCGCCGGAGGCACGTCCGGATGTCAATCTCGACCGTTGCGATTCTCGGTGCCGGTACAATGGGCCGCCGGATCGCCTATAGCTGCGTATTGGGCGGGCTCACGACTCGGCTCTACGACTCGAGCCCCCAAGCCCTGGAAGGCGCCGTGCCCGATGTGCGGGCGCTGATCGAGCGGAGACAGGCCCGGGAGCACAGTGGGATCGATCCGACCGATGCGGTCATGAAGCGGCTGGTGATCTGTCGATCGATCCAGGAGGCGGTCGACGGCACCGATCTCGTGATCGAGACCGTGACCGAGAACGTGGCGGCAAAGCGCGCGGTGTTCGCCGAAGCGGATCGCTACGCACCGCTGAGCGCGCTGATCGGGAGCAACACGTCGTCGATTCCAGGCTCGAAGCTCGCGAGCGCGACCGCGCGGCCGGATAAAGTGTTCAATTTCAATTGGGGAACGCCCGAGCACGTCAAGGTGGAGGTGATGACCCACCCGGGTACGGCGCCGGAGACTCTCGAGGCTGCGGTGCGGTTCGTGCGGTCGCTTGGGCTGGTCCCGATCGTGGTGGCGCGGGAGATCATGGGGTACGCGAGCAATCGGGTCTGGCGCGCGGTCAAGAAGGAAGTGCTCCACCTCCTGGACGGCGGGTACATCTCGGCCGAAGATGTGGACCGCGCCTGGATGCTCGATTGGGAGACGCCGATCGGCCCGTGCGGACTGATGGACAAGGTCGGCCTCGATGTCGTCAGGGATATCGAGATGATCTACCACGGCGAGACGGGCGACCGGTCCGACCGTCCGCCCAAGCTCCTCGACGACATGATCGCGGCGGGGAAGCTCGGGGTGAAGTCGGGGCAGGGGTTCTACTCGTATCCTAACCCGGCGTACCGGGAGCCCGGCTGGCTCCTGAAGTCCGACCGGCCCGAGTGACCCTCTCCCGGTGACGTCCCGTTTCATGAGAGCCGGAGCTGTCGCCCTTGCCCTCTTCGCCGCCGGATGCGCAAACCGCCCTGAACGATCCGGGCCGGCTCGATACCTCTACGTCTGGGCCGGCGACAAGGACCAGCGCGACTCGGATTTTCTCGCGGTGGTGGACGTCCGGCCAACCAGCCCCACGTACGCGGAAGTGATCGCAAGCGAGCCGGTTGGCATGGCGGGCACCGTGCCGCATCATCTCGAGTACCAGCTGCCTGCGCCGGGACGGCTCTTGTTCGCCAACGGCCACATGCACGAGCGGATCTTCCTGTTCAACTTCGATCGGGCCGATCACCCGAGACTCGTCAAGACGATCGGTCCCGTCGGGCCCTATCGGTATCCGCACGACATGATTCGGCTGCCGAACGGCAATCTGCTCGTTGGATTCCTTCGGGGCGAAGGAAAGAGCCCGCTGGCCGGCGATCCAACCGTCCCGGGCGGGCCCGGCGGGATCGCGGAGCTCACGCCGACCGGTGAAGTCATCCGTAGCGTGAGCGCCGCGGATTCGAGCGTAGGGGTTCCGATCCGTCCCTACTCGTTCGCGATTCTTCCCGAGATCGACCGGCTGCTGATGACCAGCGCGCTGATGATGGAAGACACCAGCGCCGATGTCGTTCAGATCCGGCGGCTGTCCGATCTTGCGCTCCTGCGGACGATGCAGGTGCCGCCAGCGCGCCTAACCGACGGACGGGTTCTGCCTCACGGACACCAGTTACCGTTCGAGCCCCGGGTCATGCCGGACGGCTCGGTGCTGTTCAACGCGTACGGCTGCGGATTCTATCGGGTGAGCGGGATCGAGGGTCCAACGCCTCGGATCGACAACGTCTACGCGATCGAGGTGCCGCCGGAGCAGATGGGCTCGTGCGGAGTGCCGGTAGTCGTAAGGCATTTTTGGGTCATGGCCGTCGGGGCGACGCACGTGCTGGTCGTGCTCGACATCGAGGATCCCGCTCATCCGGTCGAGGTCTCGCGGCTCCCCGCGGACACGACCTTCCGGCCGCACTGGTTGGCGCGCGACCCCGGCTCGGACCGTCTAGTCGTGGGCGCCGAGAACGGTGGGGAGAATCGGATGCTCATGGCCCGGCTCGATTCCGCAAGCGGCCGGTTATCATGGGACTCGACGTTTCGATCATCCGACGGTCAGCTGGGCATCTCCTTCCGCCGGGCGAGCTGGCCGCATGGGAATACCGGCGAGGCATTCGGGCACGCTGCGCTGTTCCGTCCGTAAGCTGGGCTTGTCCGCCGATTGCCATTTGCTGTTAGGTGGATAGCAACGGTGAGGACCGAACGAGCGCAGACTGTTGGTTGAAGTGGGTGTCACCCCGGGACCGCGCCTAACCTATCCTCAGCAGGGGCGACTCACCGGGTCACCCCGAGGAGCACAGCGGCGCGGGATCTACTCAGCGGTGCTCCGACACCGCGACCTAGAACCCTCGCGTCGCTCGGGGATGACATTGAGGGGCTCGGCCGCGTCCGGATTGCAAACTGGGTCTTCGCCACACCCTCGCGTCCTCCCCGCTCGGGATGACACCCTGCGGTTTCGCTGCGCTCCGATCCCGATACCAGACTCCGGATGCTCGCCGGTCTTCAGGCCTCGGTCGAAACTGCAGGTTTGTACTCCGTGATATCGCCGAATGGTCGAAATCCCAGCCGCGTATACAGGCCGACGCCATCCGGGGCGGCTTGCAGCACTGCGCTTCGGGCGCCCTCCTCCCTGGCGTCAAGCAGCGCTCGCAGTGTGAGCGCCGCGCCGAAGCCCCGCCGCCGATATGCCGCGAGCGTTGAGATGTTGTACAGGCCGACCACGCCGCCTCCCACCGTCGCCTCCGCCGTCCCGACAGGGACATCGCCGCAGTATCCGACGTAGAGGCGAAGCGGGCAGTCTTCCGAGAGAAGGGGGACCTTGCCTAGCTCATAGAATTGGAGCACCATCGAGTCGGGCGGCGTCCAGTTGGCGGCGCTCAGCTGGGCGAAGGCCTCCAGCTTTCTTTCCGTGTCGACCCGCTCGATCCGCAAGCCCTCCACGGTCGCGCCGGTTGAGCCGAGCTCGGAAAGATCCGCCACCATGGCCAGCTCCGTCTCGGCTGGATCGAGCCCGGCTGCCACCAGCAATCCGCCGAGGTCGCCCGGTTGATCCGCGGGGCCAACCCACCATGAGAACGGCAGGCGGCGCTCCCGAAAGTACGCGACCGCCTCGCGAACCCGTTCCGGCGCATCGCTGCGATCGAGCCGAGCTCGGCAGACAAAGTTGAAGGTGTCGCAAGGCAGCCCCGAATCGATCAGGACGAGATCGGGCCGGTCGAGAACCTGCATGCCGGGGAGCTGTCGCTGCACCCATCCGGCGTGCGAGACGAAGTTCGCGTCCGCCAGGTTCGCGTGGTCGGACGGAAGGGATCGGTTCAGCCCGGCGGCACCCATGATGAGCGGGTTATCGTCACGGGGCCGGGTTCGCCAGCCGGCGGCCGTCCACGTCGGGAGCGTCCGTATCGCCGAGCCCCTCGCCGAGATCCGCTCGGGCTTTCTCGGCCAGCTTGCAATAGTCCTGCCGAATCCGGTCGAGATCCCCCTCCTCGAGCTCCTCCAAGTCCAGGAGCGCGTTATGGGCCCCGTCGAGCGCGCGGATGATCTCGTCGAGCTTGACCTGCACAGCCTCAGAGTCGCGATTCTGAGTGTTCTGAATGAGGAACACCATCAGGAAGGTGACAATGGTCGTCCCGGTGTTGATGACGAGCTGCCAGGTGTCGCTGAAGTGAAATAGCGGGCCGGTCACGGCCCACACGATGACGACCGCGCCCGCAAGCATGAAGGCGTAAGGACGGCCGGTCGCGCGAGCGGTTCTCTTGGCGAAGGAGGTAAACCAGGATGTGGACTTGGTGGGTCTCATGATCGGCTCCAAGGACGGGGTCGCGGTGGTCGGACCGGCCCGACGCGGCCGGCGCCTCGCCGTCAAGCCGGAACAATACCCAGAACGACCACGTTCGACGCCCGCGACCTGAACCCGGTGCCGGCGAGCTCGACTGCCTCACGTTGTTCTCGGTAACGGTTCTTGCTCCCGGATGGATGCACTCGGACCGCTTGCTCGAGAGTCGCGCCGAGGTACGTTAAAGGACTGCTCCCACGGATCGGCTCATGCGACACCTCTATCGCCACGCGCTGACAGTAAGTGGCGCGGCATTGGTCCTCGGAACGGCCTCGGCTCGGGCGCAAGACACGACTGCCCCAGCGGCCACCTCGCTTCCCACGTGGTCTCGGCAGATCGCCGAGCGGGAGCGCTGGCTCCTCGAGCGGCACGCGCTGATTCTGCCCCTGATGCGGGCGCACGCTGCCGCCATGTGGATCGTGGTCAACGAGGAATTCCACGACGATCCGCTTACCCAGCTGATCGCCCCACCCCGTCCATACGCCGGCAACCGCGACTTCTTCGTCTTCATCGACGCGGGGGCCGCCGGTCTCGCGAAGTATTCGATCACCGGCTACCCAGAGGAGAACCTCGGCCGCTTCTTCGAGCCGATGCCCGACGGCCGCAACCCCGGCAAAGCGCTGAGCGAGCTGATCGCGAAATACCATCCGGCAACCATAGCGCTCGCGCTGGATGGGACTCGCGGCGTGACCCGCGGCCTTTCGCACGCCACCTACGAGGCGCTCAAGGAGTGGCTCGGCACGGAATCGTCGAGCCGGTTCGTCAGCGCCGCCGACCTGATCGAGGACTACCTCGACACCCGCATTCCCGAGGAGCTCGCCACCTACACCACCATGGTTCGCATCACCGACGAGATCACCAAGCGCGTTCTCTCGAACGCCGTGGTGAAGCCGGGGACCACCACCGTGGGCGACATGCGGCGATGGCTCTTCGACGAGCTCGGCCGCCGGGGTCTCGGCACCTGGTTCCAGCCCGACGTGCGGATTCAGCGGGTCGGTGGCGTCCAGGAGACCGGAAAACACGCCGCGACGCCTAACGCTCCAGGGCCGGCCCGCGAAGGTGAGATCGTCCGCGCCGGCGATGTCGTGCATCTCGACTTCGGGATCAGCGCCATGGGCCTGAACACGGACTGGCAGAAGATGGCCTACGTTCTCAAGCCCGGCGAGCGAGACGTGCCCAGCGGCCTCAAGCAGGCGATGGCCAACACGAACGCGCTGCAAGACGCCGTGATGCGGACCTGCTCCCGCCCCGCTCGGCCGAACACCGAGGTGTACGACTGCGCGATGGCGGAGATGAAGCGTCGGGGGATCGAGGCGATGATCTACTCGCACCCGATCGGCAATCAGGGCCACGGCCTCGGTGCGGGGGTCGCCTACGGCGCCGCCGCCGACCGGCCCGCCAAGCCCTTGCGGCTCGGCTCCTATATCTCGATCGAGCTCAACACCGCGACGCCGGTGGCCGAGTGGAACGGGCAGAAGGTGTACGTCATGATGGAGGACGACGCTCATCTGACGGAGACCGGCTGGCAGTTCTTCGTGCCGCGCCAGGAACGGTGGTACCTGATTCGATAACGCGCTCGGCACCCGCAGCCCGTCGTACAGTGGCAGATCATCACCAAGGCGCCGGACCAGGCCGCCGACTTCTACCGCTCGATGTTCGATTGGGACCTCAACGCGAACAATCAGCTCGGCTACCGGACGGTGGACACGGGCTCCGAAGAAGATCTCAACGGCGGCATCTGGCCCGCGCCCCGCGAAGGGTCGCCGTTCGTGCCGCTGTTCATCGAGGTCGAAGACGTGGTCGCCGCCACGGCCCGGGCAGAGGAGCTCGGCGGCTCAGTGCTCATTCCGCGTCAGATGTTACCCGCCGGCGACAAGATGGCCGTCCTGCGCGATTCGCAGGGCATGTCGTTCGGCGTAGTGCGCTCAGCGCGATGGCGGAGCCGCGGGCACGGGAGGCGGAGCGGGAACGGGATGCTTCGTGTTGCTGTCGGGCTTCGCCATGAGGTTGCCGAAGAATTCGTCCGTGACGTGGAGCGCGGCTTCGCCGGTGGCATGCGCCTGTAGAATGAGGGCATTCGCCCGCGGGACGATCCGGATGACGTGAGTCTTGTCGATCGCTGCGCTCAGGTGAATCCCGGGGGCGAGATCGCGGTTGAGTCCTTTGGTCGTGAGCTGCGCCAGCTTGTCGAGCGCGTCGCCGGAGGGGAACACGGCCTTGGTTCGGAGAAAGTCGCGCAGCTCGTCGCCCTTGAGCCACGCGAGGCCTCGCACCAGCAAGCCGACACTCGAAGCGTCATAGTCGAGGTCGGGTACGGTGATCTCGCCGGACTCCTCGTCGTATTTCGGGGTGCCGATGAAGTAGACCAGCCCCGTAGTCGTTCCGCCGAACCGGACTCCGAGGGCGAGGCGGCCGCCGCCGATCCCGAACGCTGCGACCTCCTTGAGCTTGATGGTGCCGCCAGGCGTCTTGATCACGGTGCCGGCGAGGGCATCGGTGAGCGACTTGTTGATGACCGGATACCCGAACCGGCCTTCGATCAGCGCGCTAAACCCGTTGGCCGCGACTGCGGTGTCGAGCGGCGGGAGCGGCAGCGGCGCCACCATCGGCTGAGGCCCGGTCTCGATCTTCGGCTCGGAGGTGATCCCCACGGTCGTGCCTAACATGTCTCGGGTGCCGCTCAAATGGCCGAGCCGGACGCCGGTGGGCCGGAGCATGAGCCACACGCTGTCGGTGAGACGGATCGGCTTTTGGACCTCGAGCCAGATCTTCTCGAACTCACCCCGAACGTCGAGCCTGGCCAGCATGTCCCCCACCTTGGGGAGCTGCGACTCGATGACGCCTCGGGCGGCCTCGATCACCTTGCCGGTGACGTTGATGTGCGCGAAGGTGACCTCGCACTGGTCGCGCTCCTCCTCGGTCACCGGGCCGACGTACGCAAGGCGGGGCCGCGCCTGAAGCCGCCATTCCCGGGTGAGCTTGGGGCGCACCTGGATGACGACGCGGGCCCGCGGCTGATCGCCGCTCGTCCCGCACGACCCGCTGATCTCAGGGCCAATCGGAGGTTTGTACCAGCCCCGGCCCTGGTAGTGAATTGTCGAGGTGACCACGAACGTGTCGCCCTTGACCGAGACCTGGAACGGGTCGCGCCGGAGCTCGAACGCGAACGCGGTGCGCTTCTTTTCGGGAACTGTTATCCGCTTGTTGATGTCCCCGAGGCGCCGGGCCAGCGCGGTCTCGAGCAGCTCGCGAGCCCGCCGCATGTCGACGAGCAATGGGGCATCGATGCTGGAGGGGGGAAGGGGGGGCGGACGGTCCGCCTCTTTTTCGAAATTCTGGCTCGGTGGCGGAGCGATCACGTTGCCGCCGCTACAACCTGCGACCAGCAACCCGACCAGGAAATAACCACGACGCATGGACACCTAACAATGGTAGCAGGGCGGCTTCCGGGCCGATAGAGCGATCCGTCCTAGCGGTCGCCGCCGGGGTGTTGGGCTCCCGTCTCGGGCACTCGGTACGGGCGGCTCAGCACGCAGGCGTTGATCCCGCCGACTCCCATGTTGAGCTTGCCCGCCAGGCCGGCCGGGAAGCCGGTCGCCGAATCGAAGGTGAACATCGTGTGAAGCTTCGCGATCTCGGGATTGAGCTCGCCGGGCGCGAGCGGCGTGGGAAACAGCCGGCCCCGCTCGAACCCGAGGTACTGCGCGGTGAGCTCCCATCCGCCGCACGGGCCCATGCCGTGGCCGAAGGTGCCCTTGCGGGCCGTCACTACCACCCGTTCCGGCAAGAGTCGCCGGAGGTTCTCGACCTCGAGGTAGTCGCCCGGCGTTGCGGTCGCGTGAAGATCCCAGGTGCCGATCTCGTCGGCGCGGGCGCCCGCGTGCGTAAATGCCGCCTCGATCGCCGCGATCGGTCCGTCGACCGACGGGGTGATGATGTGGTCCGCGTCCGAGCTCATCCCGACCGCCACCGGCTCCATGCCTAACGGTCGCATGCCGAGCGCCGTGAAGTGGTCGAGGTCGCCGACGATCCAGATCGCCGCTCCTCCCGCTACGTGGGTTCCCCGAAGGCCGGCGAGCGGTTTGGAGACCCCGCCGCTCGCCGAGATCACCCGCGCGGCGTAGAACGCACCGACCACGAGCGGGTGAGGCGGCGGGTCGGTCGCGCCGATCACGACCGCTTTCACCTCACCGCGGTCGATCGCGTCCATCGCGAGCTTGAGCGAGAGCCCGAACGTGGAGCAGGCGCCCGCGGGCGCGAACGAGAGTCCGGTGATCTTGCCAAGCATCGAGATCTGCGACGCCGGCGTGTTCTGAATGTTCCAGACGACATTGGCCGAGACGCTCGACCAGGGAGGAACCGGCGCCCCCCAGTCCTTGAGCAAGCGGTCAAGCCGCCGCTGCTTTTCCCGGATAAGGCTGATCTTTCCCTGGTCGACCGGGCCTTCCACTGTGAGCTCCTCGATCTCGCGGGAGCGCGCGAGGAACTCCCGGAGCTGATCGGACCGTTCGCTCCAATACCGCCACCACTGAGTCTCGGCTTCATCCCGCTCGCCCGCATCGACGGTCCCGGGCTCGGGCGGCACGGCGTCTTCTTCCGGGCTCCAGTCCCCGTCGAGCCACGCCCGGTACGCCGCGTTACGGGCCGGATCAGCCCAGAAGCGATCCCATTTGCGCTGGGCGTGATAAAGGGCAATCGTCGCGTTCGATATGGTGTGGAGGTTGCCGAGCCCGCTCCCGATATAGACGTGACAGGCCGTGCCGAGCTCGTGGAGCAGCCGTTCGATTCCAGGGTTCTGACCCAGCGCCTGCACGAACGCGCCGATCGCGTAGAGCGTGGGCCAATCCATCTTCTCGGTGAGCTGACGATACCGATTCGGCGGGAATCGCGAGCTCAGCCACGGCTTGTACTCGGCGAAATCGAACGCCGGCGTTCCGACCAGAAAGTTGTCCGGGCCGAAGCCGTTGAACGGTGAAAGCCAGCTCGGCGCCTGCTCGAGCCGGCGCGCGAAGTCGGTGACCGTTGGCGCCTGGGGCGCGACGATTCCCCAGCCGAATACACCCACTCTGGTCATGAGTCTCCCGCGGTTTCGTTGACGGGCCGAACCTTACCGCGCTCGCAGTGGCCGGGTCAACCATTCGCCGTTGTGCCCGAGCCCACCGGAGGGTAAGCTATGCGCATCATGACCAGACGAATTCCTTGCATTGCCATCGTGGCGCTCGCGGCGTGTTCGTCCCGCGAAGCGGCCGATATCGTGTTCAAGAACGGCAACGTCTACACCGTCAACGACAAGGCGCCGAAAGCCGAGGCGATCGCGGTGAAGGGCGACAAGATCGTCTACGTCGGGACGAATGACGGTGTGGATCCCTACGATGGGCCGCACACCATCGTCGTCGATCTCGCCGGCGCGGCGGTTTACCCGGGCTTCGCCGACGCCCACTATCATCTGATTGGCGTGGGCGAGCGCGAGATGACGTTGAACCTCGAGGGGACGACCACCAAGGAAGCGTTCCTCGCCACGGTGAAGGAGCGGGTCGCGACGGCCAAGCCGGGGGCCTGGGTGACGGGCGGAGGATGGATCGAGACGTTCTGGACACCGCCGGTGTTCCCGACCCGGCAGGATCTCGACCGGATCGCGCCGAACAATCCGGTTGCGCTCGTCCGCGCCGACGGTCACGCGCTCATCGCCAACTCGGCGGCGCTGCGTGAGGCGGGGATCACGAGAGCCACGAAAGATCCGCCCGGCGGTCGGCTGAATCGGGACGCGAGGGGCGAGCTGACGGGGATGCTGATCGATGCGGCGGAGGGGCTCATTGGGGCGAAGATGCCGGCGCCAAGCGAGGCCGACGTCGACCGGGCCGTCGTGCTCGGTGTGAAGCGGAGCATCGAGCTCGGCTGGACCGAGGTCCAGGATGCCGGGGGGAACTGGGACGACGTGGTCCGGTTTCGCCGGCTCATCCAGGACGGCGCGATCAAGCTCCGGATCTACAAAGCGATCTCGGGCCCCGGGCCGGGAGCCGACTCGCTCATCAAGATCGGTCCGATGGGCGAAAAACCCGGCGGCCTCCTGACGGTCCGCGCGATCAAAGTCGTCTTCGACGGCGCGTTAGGCTCTCGCGGAGCGTGGCTGCTCGAGCCGTACAGCGACGAGCCCCGCGCGCGCGGACTCGTGACGACGGATACGGTGGCGCTCCGTCCCATGCTCAAAGCCGCGCTCGAAAGGGGAATTCAGGTCGAGACCCACGCGATCGGCGACGCGGCGAATCGGAAGATCCTCGACCTCTACGAGGAAGCCCTGAACGCTGTTCCCTACGGCCCCAAGCGGGGGGTCTTCAAAGAGCCGCGATGGCGGATCGAGCACGCCCAGATCGTCAACCCGGCCGATATCCCCCGCTTCAAGACGTTAGGCGTGATCGCCTCGATGCAGCCGTCGCATGCGATCGGCGATCTCTACTTCGCGCCGGCCCGCCTGGGCGCGGCACGACTCGAGGGCGCCTACGCCTGGAACAGCTTCCTCAAGCAGGGAACGCCGGTCGCGGGCGGCTCGGACGCGCCGGTCGAGCGGGGCGAGCCGATGATCGAATTCTACGCGGCGGTGACCCGCAAAGACATCCGCGGCAAGGCAGGCCCGGACGGTGAGTGGCACCCCGAGCAGAAAGTGAGTCGCGAGGAGGCGCTCAAGATGTTCACCCGGTACGCGGCCTTCGCCGCGTTCGAGGACGACAAGCGCGGTTCGATCGAGGTTGGGAAATGGGCCGACTTCACTATCCTCGATCACGACATCATGACGATTCCGGAAGCGGAAATCCTGACGACGAAGCCGGTCATGACCGTCATCGCCGGGGAGATCGTGCATTCGACTCGCTGAGGCGACCTGGAGCAGCCGCTCTAGCCCGGGGGCGTGTCCGCGCTCCCGGGTTTTTCGTCCCCACGAAGGCTCGGCACGATCCCGTGCCGGGATTCGATCGGATGGGTGGAGAATGCTCGCAGGCTTGAAGCGGGAATGGCGGCTCCTCAAGAACAGCGAGCCGGGCCGCCGATTTCAGGATCGGTACGACCGGAGCCGCAAGAGCCGGCCGAGCGGATTTGTGAAGGCGGCGCGGATAGGGGCTGGGATCGTTCTCGCGGTTGGGGGGATCGTGTTGATGCCCGCTCCAGGCCCCGGATGGCTCGTGTTCACGGCTGGACTTGCGCTGCTCGCAAGCGACCTCGCCTTTGTCGCCCGGGGACTCGATCGCACCGAGGTCGCGGGCCGAAAAACGGCGAAGCGGCTCCGGAGATTTTGGAGCAACGCTTCGCCGTCGGTGCGGGTGGCGCTTGGCGCAGCCCTCCTCGGCGGCATGGCAGGGATCGGATACGTGGCGTATCGGGTCCTGCTCGCTTGACGAGGTCCTTCCAAGCGCGCGCGACGATCAGCGCTTCATCTGCTTGCTCAAGTTAGGCGGGTCCTCGCCCAGCGCGGTGGCTAGGTCGCTGAGGTGTTCCTGCTCGTCCTTCAGGATCTCCCGAATGTGCTCGGCCATCGCGAACTCGTTGAGCGCTTCGCACTGGCGGACCCGGTCCCGATACTGCCGGATCGTCTCGGACTCGTTCTGGAGATCGAATCGGAGCATCGCCGCCGCCTTCTCGGACGTCTGCACGGGCTTGGGCGTGACTGTGGGCATCCCGCCCAGATAGTCGATCTGCTTGGCGATCGTGATCGCGTGCTCGAGCTCCTCGCCGGCATGCTTCTCCAACTCCTTGGCGATCGACATGTAGGCGGCGCCCTTGAGCACCTGGGAATAGACGACGTAGGCGATGATCGCCTGATATTCCCGGGCCAAGTCTTCGTTCAAGAGCTCGATCAGTCGAGCCCGATCCACAGCGGTCGAGGCGGCGGGGCTAGCCGGGGTCGGGGCGCTCGGCTTGGGATTTTTCGGCATGACGGACTCACTCGGTGATTGGTGGTCGTGGCTGACGGCTCGGTAAACGTATATCAAAGGCGCATGCGGGGGACGGAAATTGGTGTCCCCGCGTGCACGGCAGCAGGAAGTAGGGGATAGGGAAT
>JBDTOH010000088.1:0-13850 GCA_039933355.1 Gemmatimonadota bacterium
ACGGCTCGCCGCCGATGCGAGTGTGCGCGGAGTTGTGCTGATCTCGGGAAAAGCCGACAACTTCATCGCGGGCGCCGACATCAAGCAGTTCGTCGCGGTCGAAACCGCCGACGAAGGTGAAGCGCTCAGTCGGGCCGGGCAGGAGTTTGTTGGCCGGGTCGAGGGATTCGCCAAGCCGATCGTCGTCGCGATCCACGGATCCTGCCTCGGGCTCGGCACCGAGATCTCGCTCGCCTGCGCCTATCGGATCGCGTCCGACCATCCCAAGACCGCTCTCGGTCTTCCCGAGGTGCAGTTAGGCATCCTTCCCGGGGCCGGTGGGTGCAATCGGCTGCCCCGGCTCATCGGTGCCCGCGCGGCGCTCGACATGATTCTCACCGGCAAGAACGAGCGGGCGGCGAAAGCGCTCAAGCTCGGGCTGGTCGACGAGGTGGTGCCGAAGTCGATCCTGCTCGAGGTGGCGCTCAAGGCCGCCGACCGGCTCGCCCGCGAGGGCAAGCCGGCCCGGCATCAGGTCGGCGGCGTCCAAGGCGCCCTCCTGGACCGAAATCCACTCGGCCGTCGGTTGGTCTACCGGGGTGCGCGGGCCGAGGTGATGAAGAAGACCGGGGGCCACTATCCGGCGCCGCTCCGCGCCCTCGACGTGGTGCGCACGAGCCTCGAAGACGGAATCGAAGCGGGTCTGAGGGCGGAGGCCCGCGCCTTCGGGGAGCTCGCGGTCTCACCGGTCTCGCGCGAGCTGGTCCGGATCTTCTTCGCGACGACGGCGCTCAAGAAAGACGACGGGGTCCCTCCCGGCTCCGCCAAGCCCGTGAAGGTCACCCATCTCGGCGTCATCGGAGCCGGGTTCATGGGCTCGGGCGTCGCCGGGACCGCAGTCACGATGGCCAGGGTCGACGTTAGGCTCAAGGACACCGACCTGGCGCGGATTGGGAAGGGGCTCAAGGCCGCGCTCGAGATCGTTCAGGGCCAGCTGACCCGCCGGCGGATCACCAGATCCGAGTACGAGCAGCTCGCGGCGCTGATCTCGGGCGGAACGGACCCGGCTCCATTTGCCCGCTGCCAGCTCGTGATCGAGGCGGTGTTCGAGGACCTCGCCGTCAAGCGGGCGGTGCTCGCCGAGGCCGAGGCGGTCCTTCCGGCGGCGGCGGTCTTCGCGACCAACACGTCGACCATCCCGATCGCGCGGATCGCGGAGGGATCCCGGCACCCGGAGCGGGTGATCGGGATGCACTTCTTCTCGCCCGTGGAGCGGATGCCGCTGGTCGAGGTGATTCCGGCGGCGGGAACCGGACCCGACGCGATCGCCACCACCGCGCGCTTCGGTCGGGCGTTAGGCAAGACCGTCATCGTGGTGGCCGACCGGCCCGGCTTCTGGGTGAACCGGATCCTATCTCCCTACCTGATCGAGGCCGGTCTCTTGCTGAGCGAAGGCGTGCCGATCGACGTCGTCGACCGCGCGCTGGTCGAGTTCGGCTTCCCGGTCGGTCCCTTCGCGCTCCTCGACGAAGTGGGCGTGGACGTCGCTGCGAAGGGCGGCGCGGTCATGCACGAAGCGTTCGGCGAGCGGATGGCGCCGGCCCCCGCGATCGCGCGGCTGGTCGCGGATGGGCGGCTCGGCAAGAAGGCCGGGAAAGGTCTCTACCTCTACCACGACGGCCACAAGACGGACCCGGATCCCAAGGCGTACGAGCTGATCGGAGTAAAACCGCTCGCGGCCGCATCCACGGGCGACATCGAGCGGCGCCTGGTCTATGCCATGCTCAACGAGGCGGCGCGAGCGATGGCCGAGGCGGTGGTCCGCTCGCCCCGCGACGGTGACATCGGCGCCATCTTCGGCATCGGATTCCCGCCGTTCCGGGGCGGGCCGTTGCGGATGATCGATTCGTTAGGCGCCGGGGCGGTGGTAAAGACCCTCGACGAGCTCACGGCGCGGTACGGTCCGCGGTTCGAACCGGCGCCGGTTCTGAGGGAGATGGCGGGGAATGGGGGGCGGTTTTACGAGGAGGGCTTAGGGCTTAAGGGATCGCTAAGCCCTAAACCGTGACTCCTAAGCCCTATTTCCCCAACTTCCCCTGCGCATGGAGCACCGCCGCCTGCGAGCGCCGCTGGATGCCGAGCTTTTCGAAGACGTTGTGGAGGTAGTTCTTCACCGTCTTCGGCGATAGATCCATCGCGATCGCGATCTCTTTGTTCGTCTTGCCCTGCGCGACCAGCGCCACGATCCGCTGCTCCTGCGGTGAGAGCTGGTCCGGGTCGGGCTGGCCCGGCGTGACGACGCTTCGCATCACCCAGTCGAGCACCCCGCTCGTGATCGCCGGGTCGAGGATCGAATCGCCGACCGCGACCTTCTTGATCGAATCGATCAGACTCCGGGTGTCGATCTCCTTGAGCAGGTAGCCGCGGCCGCCCACCAGAATCGCCGCCCGCACGATCTCCTCGTCGGCGAACGCGCTCAGGAACAGGACCCGAATGTACGGGTGCGCCTCGACGATCAGGCGGCACGCCTCGATCCCGCCGGCCTCGGGGATCCGCACGTCCATCAGGATGACATCGGGAGTCAGCCGGTCGGCCGCGGCCACCGCGGCTTCGCTCGTCGCGGCCTGCCCGACGATCTCGAGAGCGGGATCCTGGCTCAGGACCGCGGCCAGACCGACCCGGACCACTTCGCTGTCGTCGACCATCAGGATGCGGATGCGGGACGGGTTATTCATGGGTCCTCAACTGCGGGCGGGGAAATCGACGCGGACCCGGGTGCCCTCACCCGGCGCGGTCAGTATCGTCAGAACTCCACCAACCTGAGCAGCTCGCCGACTCAGGTTGAACACGCCGTATCCTCGGGTGGCCGGATCGGGTGCGTAGCCCGTGCCGTCATCGGCGACCTCAAACCTAACGAGCTCTCGCTCCCGCCGGATTTGGACCCGGATCTTGGCGGCTGTCGCATGTCGCACGGCGTTGCTGACGGCCTCCCGGGCAATCGGAAGCAGCGCAGCCTGCGCCGCCGGGCTGAGCACGCCCACGGCCGCGGGATCCACCGTGAGCTCGATCGACGGTCCGCCGGTGACTTCGAGGCCGCGGATCACACCGCCGAGCGCGTCGGCGAGGCGGATCTCGTTTGGCAGCGACCCCATGCCCTCCTTGATGAAGCCCCGGATCTCCTTCATCGTGTCATTGAGCTGGCTGATGGCCCGGGCGAAGTGCTCCTCGAGCTCGGCATTGCCGTTTCGGTGGGCGACCCGAGCGGCCTCGATCCGGAGTCCAACGCCATAGAGCGACTGGAGAATCCCATCGTGGAGATCGGCAGCGAGCCCTTCGCGCTCCTCACCCAGCCGATGGAGCGCGTTCACGCTCATCCTGAGCTCCGACTCCGCCTGCTTGATCTCCGTGATGTCGACGCCGATCGCAATGGCGCCGACCACGCGGTCGCCCTCGATGAGTGGGCCCAAATGGATATCGAGCCACCGGCTGCTCTGATCCCGGACCGGGATCTGGACCTGGAGCGTCAGCGGCTGACGGGTGAGGATCGTATGCTCGAGCGCCGTGCGGGCCCGGCCGACCTGCTCCGCCGGCAGCAGATCTTCGATCGGCCGCCCGAGCGCCTCCGCCGGCGCGGGAGCGCCGAGCGCCTGATTGAGCGAGGCGAGCCGCCCGTCCTCGGACACCGTGGCGACATGAAACGGCGCCATGGCTTCCAGCGAGCGCCACCGAGCCTCGTAGGTTGCTACTTCGACCGATGTGCCGTCGACGTCCATTCAGAAATGGAACCACGGAGTCGAATTCCAGCAAGCGGGCTCTACCGCCAAAAGGCGGGACCGGCCCCGATCGTTATGCCGGCGCCGGCGACTCCATCCACTTTCCCAGGATCGCTTTGAGCTCTTCGAGACGGATCGGCTTCGTCAGGTAGTCGTCCATTCCCGCCTCGAGGCAGCGATCGCGATCGCCCTTCATCGCGTTGGCGGTGAACGCGACGACTGGAATGCGGGTTGCCCGCTCTTCCAGCCGCCGAATCTCCGTAGTAGCCTCATAGCCGTCCATGACCGGCATCTGGCAGTCCATGAAGATCAGGTCGTACGGCACCCGCGCCCACAGCTCCAGCGCCTCGCGCCCGTTCGAGGCCGTGTCAACCCGGTACCCGAGCCGCTCCAGCATCCGTACCGCGACCTTCTGATTGACGACGTTGTCATCCACCAGGAGAATCGGGCGCTTGGACCGGTCCTCGGCGCCCGCTCCGTCAACGCCCGCGCCCCCGCGCGCCGCGACGGCCTCGCCGGCTGATGTCGGTGCCGATCCGGGATTGCTTTGGATCAGGCGGACCAGCGCGTCCCCGAGCGTAGCGGAGCGGAGCGGCCGGGGCAGCACCGCGCTGAAGCCGGCCGCTGAGCCGTCCTTGGTCAGGCTTCGCCCCATCGGCGCGAGCAACACCAGGTCGAGCCGCGCGCCGGCCGACGCCGCGACCAGCTCGGCGCCTAACGTGACCGACGCGGACCCGACGAGGTCGTGGTCGATGAGCCCGATCCGGTAAGGATCTCCCCCGGCGCTCGCCCGGCGCGCCATCGTGATCGCCTGTTCCGCCGACCCGGCGCCGTCGACCCGCATTCCCCATTCCGTCATGAGCTCGGCGACCAGGAGCCGCTGGAGCGGGTTATTGTCGGCACAAAGCGCCCGGACATTCTGCAGGGCGTGCCCGGTCGCCCGCCGGTCGGGCGAGTGGTCGATCGGGAGCCGCACCGTCGCGAAGAAGGTGGACCCCTGACCCGGCTCGCTCTTCAGCCCGACCGAGCCTCCCATGAGCTCCGCGAGCTGCTTGGAGATCGCGAGCCCAAGCCCGGTGCCTCCGAACTTCCGGGTCGTCGACGTGTCCGCCTGGGAGAACCGCTCGAACAGCTTGGTCTGATACTCGAGCGGGATGCCGACACCGCTGTCGCTCACCGCGAGCCGCACAATGGCGGCGTTGTTCTCTTCACCCTCGCAGGAAACCTCGATGAGAACGTGGCCGTGCTCCGTGAACTTGAGCGCGTTGCTGGCGTAGTTGAGCAGAATCTGACGAATCCGCCCCGCATCTCCGATCAGCCGGCGCGGCGTCCCCGGCGCGAACCGGGCGCCGAGCCGGAGGCCTTTCTCTTCCGCTTTGGCAGAAAGCAGGTCGACGACCTCTTCAATCGTGTCGCGAAGGTCGAACGGCAGCGGTTCGAAGGTCAGCTTGCCGGCCTCGATCTTCGAGAAGTCGAGGATGTCGTTGATGATGGCGAGAAGCAGCTCGGCCGAGTTCTTCACGGTCAAGGCGTACTCGCGCTGCTCGGCGGAGAGCTCCGTGTCGAGGAGAAGCGCGGTCATGCCGATGACACCGTTCATGGGCGTGCGGATCTCGTGACTCATCGTCGCGAGGAAGGAGCTCTTTGCCCGGGTGGCCGCTTCGGCTCGCAGCTTCTCCTCGGCCAGCTCCTTCATCGACCGGGCAAGGTCGGCGGCGGAGCGCTCCATCGAAAAGCGGGCCAGCTCGAGATCGCGGTTGCGCGCCGCAAGTGCTTCGGCCGCCTGTCTCCGCTGCGTGATGTCGCGGACGGTGGCGATGTAACACGTGCCGCCGGCCATCTCCATCGAGCTCACGCTGATCTCGAGCTGAAACAGCACGCCGTCGTCTCGCCGCGCGGTGAGCTCGGTCGGCTCGGAGCGACCCACCAGAGTCGGAAGCTTGTCGGCGAGCCAGGTGACACCGCGAGCAGGCAGCAGGCTTGCCAGACTCCGACCCACCAGAGCACCAGGCCCCATCCCGAAGACTCTCTCAGCGGCGGGGTTGCTCGATTCGACTATCCCGCCCTTATCGGTCACGATGATGCCGTCGGCCGTGGCGTTCAGGATGGCGTGCAGCCGAGCGGCGATGCCCTCGATCGTCGCCTGCTGGAGAATCCGGTCGGTGACGTCCGCGAAGCTCCCGACATACCCCAGGAGCCCACCGTCGTGGTGCATCGGCGCGGCGTGACCCTGAACCCATCGAACCACTTGGTCCGGTCGGACGATCCTGAAAATCCGCTCGAACGGTGCCTGCTTGGCGGCCGCGCCCATCCACGCCGTCGAAGTCGCCGCGACGTCGTCGGGATGGATCGACGATTTCCATGACTGTCCCATCAGCTTTTTTGCTGTGATGCCCACCATCGCGGTGGCCGCTGGATTGGCGTAGGTGAAGTTGCCGATCGTATCGGTCGTGAATAGCCCGACGAGCGATGCGTCGGACATACCTTGGAATTGCGCCTCTGCCTGTCCCATCGCAGCAGTGTGGCGATGCTGGATCCCTGCAACCGCGACGCCCACTCCAACCAGCGCGACCAGTGCAAACAAATAGCCGAGGACCCCCCACCTCGCGTGGCCAATCTCGCTGAACCACCGCGACGCCTCGAAATCGACGCCGAGCACCCCTTCGACCCACCCGGTGCTGTCCCGCATCGGCTGGTAGACGCTGTACCACGTTCCCCAGCGATCGGTCTTGGCAACCGGCGTGAAGGCCGCTTTCCCAGCGAAGGCGGCGGTCAGCTCAGGCGACTCAGGGTCGACCTCGCCGGGAACGGTCCGTTGCTCCCGGGCGCCGGTGAACTTTCCGTCGTGGTCGTAGTCGGTTTCGGAGTCGACCCACAGCACCAGCACGCTGTCCGGCCGCCTCCGCAGCGTGTAGATGTCGGAGACATTCGGATTCGCTGCGAGCCAACGTTTCTCGATCGCGATGAGGCGGAGGTAGAGCGGGTCGGTCGGCGTCGGCGCCACCAGCTGCCCATGGCCCATCGCCGAGAGGACATCGGCATATGGGAGCGACACACCTTCCATCTCGGTGCGGATCCGGGTCGTCTCGATCGTCCCTGCGCGCTCGACGAGAAACCAACCGGCGACCATCAGGACCAACAGCAGCGCTGTGGGCGCCGCGCGGAAGATCGGTCCGGGCTTGATCCGCCCCATCGCACGCCAGCTGATCGCCGCGAGCAGAGCGGCGGCGAGCGCGAACAGCAGGTAGTCGAGTGGGGGCTTCACGACGGCACTGGGACCGTTCGGGGACTCCACCGCTCCAGCATCTCCCTCAGCTCGGCCGGTTTCACCGGCTTGCTGAGGTAGTCGTCCATGCCGGCTTCGAGGCATCGAGTTCGATCGCCATGCATCACGTTCGCCGTCATGGCGACGATCGGAATCCGCTTCACCGCCGCGTCCCGTTCGCGGATCGCGCGAGTCGCCTCGTAGCCGTCGAGCTCCGGCATGAGGCAATCCATGAAGACAACGTCGTAGACCGCGGCCTCCGTGAACTCGACCGCCTCGCGACCGTTCTTCGCCACGTCGACGACGCAACCCAGCCTCTCCAGGAGCTTCGACGCCACTTTCTGGTTGACTAGGTTGTCGTCGACCACGAGAACCCGGCGAGCTCCGGGAGCGGCAATCGGAGTCGCGGGCTTCGCTCCCGTTCTGGCTTCCGCCCGCCCGTGCAGCGTCAGCAGATCATTGGTCTGCTTTCGGCCGTCTCGCCCGCC
Source organism: Gemmatimonadota bacterium (assembly GCA_039933355.1). GTDB lineage: Bacteria > Gemmatimonadota > Gemmatimonadetes > Gemmatimonadales > GWC2-71-9 > SHZU01. Next base: position 7,506 of record JBDTOH010000088.1, read on the forward strand.
GCCGAGGACGGCGTCAATCGCCTCGCGAAGGTGATGAATGCGCGTGGGCCGGCCGAGAGAGGCCGCGAAGCCTGCGGCCTCGAATCGCCTGCCGTCGACGAGCCGGCCCGCGGATGAGAGGATGATCAGTGGCGTCCCGGTCAAAGTCGGATCGTTGCTGACCGCGTGACCGAAGCCTTCGCCGTCGACGTCCGGCATCAGGTAGTCGGTGAGCACGAGCCGGAACGGATCGTTCTCGGCGAGCGCGGCCCGCATCCTCGCGAGCCCGGCGAGCGCGCCGTCGACTGCCTCGGTCCGAGCTCCGAAGGAGCGGACCTGTTCGATCAGGACTTTTCGATTGGCTTCGTTGTCGTCAACGATCAGGATTCGAACGCCCTGAGCGCTCGTCGATGGCTTCGGCTTGGGAGTCGGCGCGGGGTCAAAAGCCAGCTCCAACGAGAAGGCGAACGTGGAGCCCTGGCCGGGTTGGCTTTCGAGCTCGATCGTCCCACCCATCAGCTCGACCAGTTGGAGACAGATCGCGAGCCCGAGTCCGGTGCCGCCGTACCGGCGCGTCGTGGAGCTGTCGGCCTGGCTGAACTTCTGGAATAGCCGGGATTGGATCTCGACGGGAATGCCGATGCCGGTATCGCGCACGGCGACCCGAATGCTGGCTCGGTCCGTCGCGACCTCGGTGACGTCGACGTGGATCAGGACATGACCGGTCTGCGTGAACTTGACGGCGTTGCCGGCGAGATTGAGCGCGATCTGCCTGATCCGGCCCGGGTCCCCGATGAAACGGGTCGCCGCCCCGGGCGGGTACCTGAGCACAAAGTCGAGCCGTTTTGCTTCGGCGCGAGGCGCCAGCAGCTCGGACACTTCCTCGAGCGCAAGGTTGAGATCGAACGGAATGCGTTCAATCGTGAGCTTGCCGGCTTCGACCTTGGAGAAGTCGAGAATGTCGTTGATGATGCCGAGCAGAGACTCGCCCGAGCTTTTCATGGTTTGCGCAAAGTCGGATTGCTCGGCAGTGAGGTCGGTGTCGAGCATCAGGCCCGCCATGCCGATGATGCCGTTGAGCGGAGTCCGAATCTCGTGGCTCACGGTCGCCAGAAACTCGCTCTTCGCGCGGGCGGCGGTCTCGGCCGCTTCCTTGGCGGTCCGGAGCCCCTCGGCGTTGGCCTTCCGGGCTGTGATGTCCGCGTGCGACCCCACCAACCGAGCGCCGCCCCGGTTGTCGAATCGGCCGACGGCACGGGAATGAATCCAGATCCACTCTCCGTTGCGGTGCCGCATTCGGAACTCGACGTTGTGCTCGGAAGTGCGGCCAGCGGCATAGTCCTTCAGGGACTGGTGGGCGGCCGATCGGTCGTCGGGATGGATCTGATCGGCCCACGCCTCGACCGTGTTCGCCAGCTCATGGTCTTGAAAGCCAATCAGGGCCTTCGACCGGGGCGAGAGCCAGATAGCTTCGGTGCGGAGGTCGCATTCCCAGATGCCTTCACCGTTCGCCTCGAGCGCGAGATGCCAGCGCTCCTCGTTCGCCCGCACCTGTTCCTCGGCCCGGTGGCGCTCGGTGATATCCTGCGCCGAGCCGACCACGCGAACGGTTCGGCCGTCAACCACGAACGGCGTCCCGATCATTCGAATCTGGATCCGGCGGCCCGTGGCCGTATCCATCGGCAGCTCGAGGTTGAACGGCTCGCCGCCGGTCACGGTGCGGCGGAGTGCCTTCGCGATGACAGCTTGGGCTTCCGGCGCGAAGAACCCACGAACGCCGGCCGGTGTTGTCACGAGCTCCGACGCGCTGAGATCGTAGAGCCGGCAGAGAGCCGCCGTGCAGGTGATCTCGCGGGTTACGAGATCGTACTCCCACCCGCCGATCTTCGCGGCGGTCTGGATCTCGTCGAGGATCGAGCTCTGTCGCTCGAACCGCTGTTCGGTCGCGCGCTGCTCGGCCGCTTTGCGGTCGATGTCCTGCAGCATCGTGTTGAGATCGAGCGCGACGGTGCGGAGCGCGCCGGCCGGGCCCGCTTCGATGAATCCGCCGTTGCCTAACGCCCGGCTTCCGATCGCGCTCCGGATGGCCCGCGCCGGGCCGAGGACCACGGCGTCGAGAACGAGGTAGACGGCAAAGCCGAGGACGATGGCCGCGGAGGCGAAGAACCACGCGGACGCGACGGCTCCCTCGTCGGTGCCACCCAACAGCCGGACCGCGCCGAAGGCCCCGGCTACGAGCGCGGTGGCGGCGATCGCTGCCGCCACCCGGGCGCGGCCCGACCGGAATGCGTCGCTCACTGCCACGCCCGACTCGAAAGGGGGGCCGGCCGGCGGTCCTGCGTCATCGACTCGTAACGCGGATACCGCGCCATTGCCCGGTCCATTTCGTCTGGGGAGGGGTCAACTTCAAAGCATCGGCAAGAGACCGGTGATCTTGAGAGCTCCCGGCCGGTCTAGGACCGCGGGACCGATGGGTTCGATGAGCTGAGCTCGTTCTCTAGCCGGGGCGGGGTTGGACGGCCGTTCTGGTTTCCGATTCCGGACGACGAATCCCAATACCGAACACTTTCCTTCTGGGCTCGGACCGGCGGGTCAAGCCCTAACACGTTCAGGATAAACGTGTTAGGGCAGATTGCCTCGAGGGCATGCTTCTTCCCAAGGTGACTGGAGAGCACCTCCTGACCTGAAACCGGGCAAAGACTTCGTGGACATCAAGCGCGACGAACCTCGAAGCAAGAAGAAATACATCCTCATCGGCCTGGCGGTGATCGGCGCGGTGGCTGCCACCGTGGCCCTGACCCGACTCAAGCCGGCGGCCCCGCCTGTGGACGGGGGCACGGTCTATCGCGACTCGGTTGTCCGGGGCGAGATGGTCCGCGAGGTCCGCGGGCCGGGTACGCTGGTGCCAGAGGACATTCGGTGGATTACGGCGGTGACGGCGGGCCGGGTCGAGAAGATCCACCACCTCGCCGGCGTGCAGGTGGAGCCGGAGACCGTGCTCATGGAGCTGGTCAATCCCGACGTCCAGATCCAGACGCTGAACGCGGACCGCCAACTGACGGACGCTCAAGCCACGCTCGTCCAGCTCAAGACGACCTTGGAAAACAATCGGCTGAATCAGGCCTCGATCGTCGCCACGACCAGGCAGGAGTCCGCGGACGCGAAACGGCGCGCCGTGGCCGGAGCGGAGCTGCTCACCAGGAAGCTGATCGTTCCCCTCGACCAGCAGCAGGCCCAGGACAAGTCTGATGCATTGATCGAGCGGCTCGCGATCGAAGAAAAACGGCTCGTGCTGCTGTCGGCCACGATCGATGACCAGATCAAGGTGCAGGAGCAGCAAGTGGAGCGCCTCCGCTCGATTGCCCAGTTCCAGCACGGGCTCGCATCGTCGATGCTCGTGAAAGCGGGTGCAACCGGGACGCTGCAGGAAGTGCCGCTCCAAGTCGGGCAGTACGCTCTCCCGGGCGCGACGCTGGCGAAGGTCGTTCCAACCCCGATCAGGCTCAAAGCGGTGCTGCGCATCCCAGAAACCCAGGCGAAGGACTTGACGATCGGTCAGAAGGCGTCGATCGACACCCACAACGGCATCGCTCCCGGCCACGTCATCCGGATCGACCCGGCCTCGATCAATGGAACCGTCACAGTGGACGTGGCGATGGACAACAAGCCGCCCGATGGCGCCCGTCCCGATCTCAGCGTCGATGGCGTCATCGAGCTCGAGCGGCTGAAGGACGTCCTCCACACCGGCCGGCCGCCCTTCGGCCAGCCCAACGGGACAATCGGGCTCTTCAAGATGGTCGAAAACGGAAACTATGCGGTGCGAGTCAACGTCAAACTAGGACGCATGTCCGTCGGGCAGGTCGAGATCTTGGACGGTTTGAACGTCGGCGACATCGTCATCCTGTCCGACATGTCCCGGTGGGACAACGTGGATCGAGTCCGAATCAAGTGAGGCTGCTGCGCCTGGGTGGGGCGTAAGGTGTAGGTGGTAGGGTAACATGTTACGAACGGGTCCTCGGTTCCCGGACTAGCGTGCCAACCTACCACTTACATCCTGCATCTAAGCCCTACGCCCGAAGACGTGAGCCCTAGCTTTTTCCAACCCAAGCCCTGTTTCCTGGAGCCCATACATGACCGCGCCCGGTGAAAGCCTGATCCAGCTCGAAAGCATCAAGAAGGTCTTCTATACCGACGAGCTCGAAACCCACGCGCTCTCCGAGATCCATCTCGAGATCAACAAGGGCGAGTATGTCTCGATCTCGGGGCCGTCCGGCTGCGGCAAGACGACCTTGCTCTCGATCCTCGGGCTGCTCGACACCCCCACCTCGGGCAAGTACACCCTCGCCGGACACTCGGTCGAGAGCCTAACGCCCTCCGAGCGGGCCCGGGTTCGGAACCGCCAGATCGGATTCATTTTCCAGGCCTTCAATCTGATCGGCGACCTGACCGTTTACGAGAACGTCGAGCTCCCGCTCACCTATCGCGGGATGCCCTCCGCCGAGCGGGTTCAGCGGGTGACGCAGGCGCTTGAGCGGGTTGGGATGGCGCACCGAATGAAGCACTACCCCTCGCAGCTCTCCGGCGGCCAGCAGCAGCGCGTTGCGGTCGCCAGGGCCGTGGCCGGCGAGCCGGCAATCCTCCTCGCGGACGAGCCGACCGGTAACCTCGATTCGCAGAACGGCGAAGCGGTGATGGAGCTGCTCCGCGAGCTCCATCAGGGCGGCGCTACCATCTGCATGGTCACCCACGACAACCGCTATTCCCGTTGGGCCGAGCGCGAAGTCCGGCTGTTCGACGGCAAAGTGGTCGAGGAAGAAGCGGTAGCGCACTAAGCGAGGGCGTAGGGCTTGGGGCTTAGGTCTTAGGGAACCGCGTGCCCTGAGCCCTTTCCCTAAGCCCCAATACCTGAGCCCTACGCCTTCTATGCTCGCTTGGCGCTCGCACCGAAAGTCTCCCGGCTTTACCGCGGTCGCCATCACTCGCCGGCGCTCGGAATCGGGGCAAACACCACACTCCTCAGCGCTCGGTACACTTCTATTTCGCTCATTCCCGTATCGGGACGCGGACCGGCCCACCGACATCCCAGAACACAACCCCAAGGAGCTCTGTGCCGGCTCCGCGGTCGGCCCGAGCTACCCGAGCTTCACCGAGTGGCGAGGAGCCCGAAGCTCGGCCGCGATGGGCGGGTACCTCGATCCGCCGACGCCGATCCCATTGAAGCCCTTCGGGCCGAGTAACCCATGGACACCGTGATCAGCGACCTCAAGATCGCGATTCGGCAGCTTGCCAAGAGTCCCGGCTTCGCGCTCATCGCGATCGCCACGCTCGCGCTCGGGATCGGGGCGAACAGCGCGCTCTTCAGCCTGGTCAATTCCGTCCTGCTCCGAGATCCGGGTTACGCCAACCCCGAGCAATTGGTGGATGTCTATTCGGCCACGAGCGACTTCCGCTACGCGACCAGCTCGAACCCCGATTACCTCGATCTCCGAGAACAGAACACGGTCTTCTCGGGCGTGCTGAGCTATAAGCTCGGCAGCGTGGGCATTACGCGCGGTGAAGGCGAAACCCGTTCAGTCTGGACCGAGACCGTCAGCGGCACCTACTTCGACGTGCTCGGCGTGCGGCCCCGCGCGGGCCGGCTGTTCAATCCGGCCGAGGATGACGTGGTCGGCGGGCCGTCGAGCGTGGTGCTCAGCTCTGCGTTCTGGAAGAACGAGTACAACGAGGATCCCAAGATCGTCGGTGAGACGCTGCGGCTGAATGGGCAACCGTTCACGGTGATCGGGGTAGCGGCCCCCAATTTCCGGGGCATGATCCGGGGCCTCGTTCCGGCTGTGTGGACGACGTCCGCGAGCTTCGACCGGCTCTACGCGAGCAGCAACTTTCGCACGGACCGGAACAATCGCTCGAGTTTTCTCCGGGCCCGGCTCAAACCGGGTGTGACGGTGCCGCAGGCGCAGGCCAATGCGGACGCGATCGCCAAGCGCCTCGTCGAGCTCTACCCGACCACCGACCAGGGCCTCCAGCTCACGATCGTCCCGACGAGCGCCGTGACTTTCAACCCGCAGGTCGACGGGAAAGTCACCGGCGCCGCGTGGGGGCTCATGGCGATCCCGGCCCTCGTGCTCGTCATCGCGTGCGCGAACCTGGCCACGCTGCTGCTGATCCGCGCCGTCGGGCGCCGCCGCGAGATTGCGGTTCGCATGGCGTTAGGCGCCGGCCGGGCGAGGGTCACCCGCCAGCTGATCACGGAGAGCGTCTTGCTCGCGGTGCTCGGCGGTGCGGCGGGACTCCTGCTCGCGGGATGGTTCGTTCGCGCGATCGGCGCGTTCCAGCCGCCGATATCCATTCCGGTGACGCTCGACG
>JBDTOH010000089.1:0-13646 GCA_039933355.1 Gemmatimonadota bacterium
TCGGGATGAGGGCTTTGCGGGACAGCTTCATCCGCCCCCGCTCATCCACCTCGAGGAGCTGCACCTTCACGATATCGCCCTTCTTGACGACATCCTCGGTCTTCTCGGTGCGGCCGTGCTGCAGCTCGCTGATGTGAAGCAGACCCTCGACGCCCGGAATGATCTCGACGAAGGCGCCGAACGCGGTCGTGCTCTTGACCGGGCCTTCGTAGATCCGCCCGACCTCCGGCTCCGCCGTGATCGCGGTGATCATCTGACGGGCCTTCTCACCCGCTTCGCCGCCGACCGCCGCGATCGTCACGACCCCGCTGTCGTCAACGCTGATCTTGGCACCGGTGGCGTCCTGAATGCCGCGGATCGTCTTGCCCTTCGGTCCGATGATGTCGCCGATCTTGTCCGGCTTGATCTGGATCGTGAAGATCCGCGGCGCATACGGCGACAGATCCGGGGCCGGTCCGGCGACGGCTTTCTTCATCTCAGCCAGAATGTGCAAGCGCCCCTTCTTGGCTTTCTCGAGCGCTTCGGTCATGATGGCGAGATCGAGGCCTTCGATCTTGATGTCCATCTGGATCGAGGTGATGCCCTGCTCGGTGCCGGCGACTTTGAAGTCCATGTCGCCCAAGTGATCCTCGCTCCCGAGAATGTCGGTGAGGATCGCGATCTTCTTGCCTTCCTTGATGAGCCCCATCGCGACGCCGCCGCAGGCGGCCCGCATCGGCACGCCGGCGTTCATGAGCGCGAGCGAACCGCCGCAGACCGTGGCCATCGAGGAGGAACCGTTCGACTCGAGAACCTCGGACACGACGCGGAGGGTGTAGGGAAAGACATCGAAGTGCGGCAGGAGCGCCTGGAGCGCCCGTTCGGCGAGCGCGCCATGCCCGATCTCGCGGCGGCTGGTGCCGCGGAGCGGCTTCACCTCGCCGGTCGAGTAGGGCGGGAAGTTGTAGTGGAGCATGAACGACTTGGTCGATTCGCCGGCGACGTCGATCGAGTCGATCCGCTGCTCGTCGTCGGACGTGCCTAACGTGACCGCAACCAGGGCCTGGGTCTCGCCGCGGGTGAACAGGGCCGATCCGTGAACCCGGGGCAGCAGGCCCGCTTCGATGGAGATGGGTCGGACCGTGTCGGCGTCCCGGCCGTCGACCCGCTCGCCCTTGTCGAGCACCTGGGCCCGCATGACGCGATACTCGATCTCCTCGATCTCCGCGGTGATCTCCCGCAGGCGGTCGGGGAACTCGGCGGCCAGCTTGGTGATGGTGTCGAGCTTGATCGCGGCCCCGGCGGCGGCGCGGCCGGCTTTGTCCTTCGCGTTGATCGCCTTGCCCATCGCCGACTCGGCGAGCTCGCGGACCCGCTTGACCAGCGCGGCGTCGGGCTCAGCCTTGACCCACGACATCTTGGGCTTGGCGGCCTTGGAGATCACTTCCTGTTCCATCGCGATGACTTCGCGAAGGCCCTTCTGGGCGATCTTGAGCGCCTCAACCACGTCGGCCTCGGACACCTCGAGCGCGCCGCCCTCGACCATCATGATCGAGTCCTGGCTGCCGGTGACCGTGAGGTCGATGGTGGAGAACTCGAGCTGCTGGAAGGTCGGGTTGAGGATCCAGTTACCGTCGACCCGGCCGACCCGAACGGTTGCGAGCGGGCCGTTCCACGGGACCTGCGAGACCGACAGGGCCACCGACGCGGCGACGGCGCCGAGAATGTCGGCATCGTGCTCCTGGTCGGCGGAGATGACGGTAACAAAGACCTGGACTTCGTTCTTGAAGCCTTCCGGAAACAGCGGGCGGATCGATCGGTCGATGATCCGCGCCGCCAGGATTTCCTTATCCGAAGGACGGCCTTCGCGCTTGAGAAAACCGCCGGGGATCTTCCCGGCGGCGTAGGCTTTCTCGCGATATTCGACCGTGAGCGGGAAGAACGGCAGATGGGAGAGGACCGGGCTGACGGTGACGGCCCCGAGGACCATGGTGTCGCCGAAGCGGACCAGCGCGGAGCCGGCGGCCTGCTTGGCCATTCGCCCGGTCTCGATCGACAGCTTGCGACCCGCGAAATCGCGTTCGATTCGTATCATTGACATGAACTTCCTAAAAAGCGGAGCGGGGACGGAGAACAGGTTCGGCCAGAGAGCTCGTCACTTCGGAGCTCCCTAACGCCGTTTCCCGTTGGCCGTCCCCTGCTCCTAGTGCCGGAGACCGAGCTCTTGGATAAGCGCTCGGTACGTGCTGAGATCGTTTTTCCGGAGGTAGGTCAAGAGGCGTTTGCGCTGGCCGACCATCTTGAGCAAACCACGCCGACCGTGATGGTCTTTGGCGTGGGTCCGGAAGTGATCTGTGAGGGAGTTGATCCGTTCGGTGAGGAGCGCTACCTGCAACTTGGCCGACCCAGTGTCGTTCTCGTGCAGGCGGTGCTTGGCCGCGACGGCCACCTTGTCATACCCCATGGACATGGACTAACCATCCTCAATTGCAAAACTTCGTCGGTCTCAGTGTACGCGTAAGTAGCCGGGTAATATAGAGTTGGTCTACTCATGCTGACAAGGGCCGAACCGGCCCAGAATCGCGGGCGTCTACGGCCGGGTAGGATGAGCGGCTCCCACCCGGCGGAGCGCCTCCGGCCCCCATTTCGTGACGAGCCGCTCCGCCAACCCCCACCGATCGTGCACCGGGCAGGATTCATCGAGGAGCGAGAGCGCCTCCGATGCGCCGGGACGGGCGCCTCAGATGCGCGCGGGCGAGTACGCGGAGCTCGTCGTAGAGCAAGGAACGAGCTGGTCAGCCCATCGTTCTTCGGGTGCGGTCATGAGGTCTTCGGGGCATCGATGTCCAATCCTACCCGCAATTGTCGCCACGTCGAGCAGGGTCCACATCCGGTGGTGCCCTTTCGGTCCCCGACTCGAGGAGAACACCATGTCCGCCCTGACGATCCAGCATCGCTCCGCCGCCCGCCTCACCGTGGCGGTCCTGCTCATCGCCGTAACTGGGCTCGGCGCCTGCAAAAAGAGCCCGACGGAGCCGAGAGACAATTCCGGCGCCGAGGGCGGAAGCGGGAGCATCGGGCGGGTCGACCGCTAGCCGGGCTCGCACCGGGCGCCGCGCCGCCTAACTTCGAGAACCCTGCCGGTGGCGACCGGCCGGGATGGGCGTTAGGCGGCGCTAGATGCCGAGGAGGCGGCGGAAGTCGTTCGAGAAGGCGAGCACCATGATCATGAGGAGGAGCGCGAGCCCCACCATCGTGAGCCGCTCGCGCAGCTTGTGGGAGAGCGGGCGGCGGAGAATCGCTTCGCCGAGGAGAAAGAGGAACTGACCGCCGTCGAGAACGGGGATCGGGAGGAGGTTCAAGACCGCGAGATTGACCGACAATGCAGCCATGAGCAGGAAGAACGACTCCGCACCAACCTTGGCGCTCGCGCCGGCAGCCATCCCGATGGCGATCGGTCCGCCGATCTCGCGGGTCGAAACCCGGCCGGCGAAAATTCCCCGGACGAGCCCGACCACGGACCGGGCCATGAAGACCGTCTGCTGGAACCCTTCGGTGAGCGCGCGGCCGAGCCCGACCGGCCGCCGCAGGACAACCTGCGAGGCAGCCATCCCGATCCGGCCGACGGTGCGGGTGCTGTCACCGTCGGCGATTGTTTCGGGAAGGGGGGTGACGACGACGGTCCTCCGTCCACCCTTTCGGCCGATCTCGAGGGTCACCGGGTGACCGGCCTGGGTCTCGACTTTTTCGACGACGTCCATCCATTGGGCGACGGGCACGCCGTCGACGCTGACGATCGTATCGCCCGGCAGGATCCCCGCCTTCGCCCCCGGCTTGTCGGGAAGGACGTCGCCGATCACGGGGGCGGTGAAGGGACGGAATGCCTGGAACGCAGCGGCCCGGTCGGGCGACCCCCGCGGAATCGGCAGGACGACATGGTTGCCGCCGCGGAGCTCGAGCACCAGCGAGTCGCCCGGCGCGGCGAGCCACTTATCCCGAACCCCCGCCCACGTGCTCACCGTGTCGCCCTGGACTCGGACGATCTCGTCGCCGGACTGGAGCTGCGCAACCGACCGGACGCCGGGTGGAAGGCCCGCAGTCACGACTCGGCCGACGGTCGTTCCGACGATGACCGGCTCGCCCCCGCTGTAGATCAGGGCGGCATAGAGGAGCACCGCGAACGCGAAGTTGAGGGTCACGCCGGCGAGGATCACGATCATCCGCACCCAAACCGGCTTCGCCTCGAAGACCTGGTCGGGAGGGACGGCGTCGTTCGACGCGGTCCCCTCGAGCGCGACGCTGACGCTCTCCTCGTCGCGGCTGGCCATCTTGACGTAGCCGCCTAACGGCAGCCACGAGATCGAGTATTCGGTGGGTCCGCGCTTGAACGTGAGCCACTTGATCGGGGCGCCGATCCCGAGCGAAAACCGGTGAACGTAGATCCCGAACGCCTTCGCCGCCAGAAAGTGGCCGAGCTCGTGGACGAACACGAGCACGCCGATGACGACGAGAAACGCGAGCAGCGTCAGCATTTGGGAATCTACCCGATGTCGCGGTTCGAGAGCAGCCGAGACTGGGCGGGCGACCGGAACCGCGTCACGGCATCAGGTCGGTGGCGGCCCGACGGGCCCAGGCGTCGGCTTCGCGGACCTGTTCGAGATCGGTCGCGGGGGACGGTTGGTGACGGGACAGCACCGCTTCGATGACCGCCGCGATCCGCCCAAACGGAACCCGCCCACCGAGAAACCGCGCGACCGCCACTTCGTTCGCGGCGTTGAAGACCGCCGGCATCGTGCCGCCCGCGCGGCCGGCCTCCACGCCTAAGTGGAAGGCACGGAAGGTGTCCGGTCGCAAGGCCTCGAACGTGAGCGGGCCGGCGGCGACCGGATCGAAGCGGCGAACGCCATCGTCCGCCGTTCGGCCTGGATGCGTCAGCGCATAGAGAATGGGCAGCTCCATCGAAGGGAAGCCGACCTGCGCGAGCACGCTCCCGTCGACGAACTCCACGAACGCGTGCACGATGCTCTGAGGATGGACCACGACTTCCACTTGGTCGTACTCGAGCCCGAAAAGAAAATGGGCTTCGATGACCTCAAGGGCCTTGTTCGCGAGCGTCGCGCTGTCGACCGTGATCTTCTGCCCCATTCGCCAGGTTGGATGGTTGAGCGCCTCGGCGACGGACGCGGTCGCGAGGCGCTCCGCGGTCCACTCTCGGAACGGGCCTCCGGAGGCGGTGAGGATCAGCCGGCTCACCGGGGCCTGGTGACCGGTGATGCATTGGAGCACGGCGCTGTGCTCGGAGTCAACGGGTATGAGCTCGCCGCCGCCGTGGCGAAGCGCGCGCTGCACCAGCTCCCCGGCGACGACCAGCGACTCCTTGTTCGCGAGCGCGACCCGCTTCCCTGCCTCGAGCGCGACCAAGGTCGCCTCGAGGCCGGCAAAGCCCACGATCGCGTTGACGACGATGTCGACGTCCGGATGGGTTGCGGCGGCGATGAGGCACTCGGGACCGGCCGCGAATCCGTTGACCCGCTCGGCGCACTGAACCAGGCCGGCGTACTGAGGCTTCCACGCCGCCACCTGGGCTTCGAGCAATTCCCGGTTCGAGCCGGCGGTGAGCGCGACGACGCGGAATCGGTCGCGATGGCGGCCGAGCACCTCGAGGGTGCTCAGTCCGATCGACCCGGTCGAACCCAAAATCGCGACACCGCGCACGAGCCTAGATCACTCCCATGATCTGATAGAGCATCGCCGCCACCGGGATCACGAAATAGAGCGAGTCGAGCCGGTCGAGCACGCCGCCGTGCCCGGGGATGAGGTGGCTCGAGTCCTTCACTCCGGCCTCTCGCTTGATCAGTGACTCGGCCAGGTCGCCGACCTGCGCGGTCACTGCCAGGACCGCGCCGAACAGAATGATCTGCAGCGTTGGAAGCACGATCCCGGACGGGACGAGTGCGAGCCGATGATAGACGAGCGCCGCGACGATCCCGCCGACGACGCCGGACACTGCACCGGACCGGGTCTTCCCGGGACTCACGGTCGGCGCGAGCTTGGGTCCCTTGAACACCTTACCGCCGTACATCGCCGCGGTGTCGCAAATCCACGTGATCGCGAGCGGAAAAAACACGACCCAGGTCGCAGGCCAGCTCCGGCCGGGGCCCACTGCATAACGAATCCCCAACAAGAACGCCGGCAGCGCGCCGCAATAGAGCGGGCCCAAGAACGTGATCGCCGCGACGGCGGTGGGACGGTCGGTGGGCGTCCGCCGGGCGAGGGTCGCGGTCAGCGTGATCAGTACCCAACCCGCAATCAGATTCGGGAACGAGTTGAGCACGCTTGCGGCCCCGAGCCAATTGAGCGCGTTGTCATAGAAAAACGAGCCGCCATATCGCCACCAGACGCCGAGCGGAAAAATCGCCGCGGCGCCAATGCCGAGCGGCGCGAGGGGGCGGATGCCCTGAGCGCGGGCAAGCGCGAACAGCTCGGAGACGCCAAGGCCGGCAAGCAGGGCCACCAGCAGCGCGAACGGGAGCCCGCCGATGTAGACGATCCCGATGGCAGCAGGAATGGCGATCGCTGCGACGAGGATGCGCTGGAGGGAGTTGGACACTAGGAGACGGGGGACGGGGGACAGGAGACGGGGAGCTGCAAATGCCTAGCGTTCGCTTCGGGGCGACCGTTCCAGGTGTTCGCGGGTGGTCTGACGATGGAGCGCGCTGTCCCCGGTCCCCCGTCCTCCGTCCCTTTCATTTGGCCCCCACTCGGCCGAACCGCCGCTCTCTTCGCTGGAAGTCTGCGATGGCTTGGTAGAAGTGCTCCGGACCGAAGTCCGGCCAGAGCACCGGCGTCACGTAGAGCTCGGCGTAGGCGAGCTGCCAGAGGAGAAAGTTCGAGATCCGGAACTCGCCCGAGGTTCGGATCAGGAGATCCGGGTCGCCCCACGGTGCGGTGTAGAGCCGCTCGGCGATGGCGGCTTCGGTCACGTCGTCCGGCGTGCGGTGTCCCGCGGCCACGTCCTCCGCCAGCAGCTTCGCGGCGCGGGCGATCTCGGCGCGGGCGCCGTAGGAGATGCAGATGTTGAGGGCCAGCTTGCTTCCCGTCGCGGTGGCGCCTTCGACGAAGTCGATCGCGCGGCGGGCGGCCGGGCCGAGCGGGGTGAGGTCGCCTAACATGCGGACCCGGACGCCCTGCTCGGACAGCTCATTGGACTGGGTTCTCACGTACTCCTGAAGGAGATCCATGAGCGCATCGATCTCTTCGGGGGGACGCTGCCAGTTCTCCTGGCTGAAGGCGAAGATGGTGAGGGTGTCGACGCCGGCCTGGAGGCTCGCCTCAACGATCCGCCGGACCGACTCCATCCCCGCCTGGTGGCCGGCGGTGCGCGGGAGGTTCCTGCGTTCCGCCCACCGGCCGTTTCCGTCCATGATGACGGCGACGTGGCCCGGCACGGCACCCTGAAGCCGGATGCGAACGAGCAACTCGTCGGCGGAGAGGCTCAAACCTCCATGATCTCCACTTCTTTGCCTTGGAGCAGCTGATCGATCTGCTTGACGTGCTCATCGGTCGTTTTCTGCACGTCCTTCTCGGTCCGCGACTTATCGTCCTCCGAGATGTGATCGACCTTCTTGACCTTCTGGAGCGCGTCCGTGCGGGCGTGCCTGATCGCGACCCGGCCCTCTTCGGCCAGCTTGTGCACGACGCGCACCAGCTCTTTGCGGCGTTCCTCCGACAGAGCAGGAATCGGAACCCGAATCAAGTTCCCCTGAGTCATCGGATTGAGCCCGAGCTCCGAGGCGCGGATCGCCTTTTCGATCGCCTGGATCAGCGACTTGTCGAACGCTTGCACCGTGATGAGTCGTGGCTCCGGCGCCGACACCATCCCGACCTGATTGAGCGGAACGGTGCTGCCATAGGCCTCGACCCGCACAAGGTCGAGAATATGGACGCTCGCTTTACCGCTGCGAATCGCGGAAAACTCCCGCTTGGTGTTCTCGACCGCCTTGTGCATGCCATCCTTGGCGTGCTTCACGATTTCGGGAATCGTCGTCATCGTACGATCGTTCCTACCCGTTCGCCCGAGAGGACCCGAGCAATGGCGCCGGGTTTGTTGATGTTGAAGACTACGATCGGAAGCTTGTTGTCCTTGCAGAGCCCGAACGCGTTGGCGTCCATCACCGCGTAGCCGTTCACGATCGCCTCCTGGAACGAGAGCTCGGGAATGAACGTCGCATTCGGATCCTTCTTCGGGTCTCCGGTGTAGATCCCCTCGACGCCGGTGGCCTTCATGATGACCTCCGCCTCGATCTCGAGGGCACGGAGCACCGCGGCGGTGTCGGTCGAGAAGAACGGGTTCCCGGTTCCCCCGGCGAAGATGACCAGCCGGCCCTTCTCCAGGTGCCGCACCGCCCGGCGCCGGATGTAGGGCTCGGCGAGCGATTCCATGCGGATCGCCGTCATCACCCGGGTCTGCACACCCATCTTCTCCAGGGTGTCTTGAAGGGCGAGGGCGTTGATCACCGTCGCCAACATCCCCATGTAGTCCGCGTTGACCCGGTCGAGCCCTTCGCGGCTGGCCTCGGTACCACGGACGATGTTCCCGCCGCCGACGACCAGGCCCAGGTGAATGCCCTGGGCGTGGACGCCTTTGATCTGGCCGGCGAGACCCTCAACGATACCATAATCGAGGCCGATGCCGCGGTCCCCGGCAAGGGCCTCTCCCGAAATCTTGAGCAGGGCCCGGCGGTAAGCCAGACCCATCAGGACTCTCCCACCTTGAAGCGGGCGAATCGTTTGACCGTAACGGGGCCGCCGACCGCCTTGCCCGCCTCGGCGACCAGCTCTCCCACCTTCTTCGTGTCGTCCTTCACGAACTGCTGCCCGAGCAGGGTCCGCTCGGCGATGAACTTCCGGACTTTCCCGTCCACGATCTTGGCCCGGATGTTCTCGGGCTTGCCTTCCGCGGCGACCTGTTCCTCCGCGATCCTCCGCTCCCGCTCGATCACCTCGGCGGGGATGTCGGCTTCGCTCACGCCGACCGGGTCGGCGGACGCGACGTGGAGCGCAAGCTCGCGGGCGAGCGCGGCGAGCGGCTCGCCCTTGGGGCCTTCGACGGCGATGATCACCCCGACCTGGCCGTTGTGGTGGAGATAGCTCGCCACGACGCCGTTAGGCTCGGTGAGCCGGGCCACTCGGGGCAGCGTCATCGCTTCGCCGATGGTTCCCGAGAGCTCTTTCACGACCACGCCGACCGTCTTGCCGCGGAACGCCTGGTCGTCGATCGACCCCGCGTTCACGCCGACCGGGGCGTGGGCGGCGGCGTGCTTCGCGAGGTCGCGGGCGAGCGCGCCGAACTCCTCGGTCCGGGCGACGAAGTCGGTCTCGCTGTTGAGCTCGACCATGGCCGCATTGGTGCCGTCGGGGCTCGTCTCGATGACGACCTGACCCTGCAAGGCGCTCCGCCCGGCCCGCTTCTCCGCCTTGGCGATGCCCTTCTTCCGGAGAATGTCCACGGCCTTTTCCATGTCGCCGTCCGCCTCCTGCAGCGCGGCTTTGCAGTCTCCGATGCCCGCGCCGGTCCGGGCCCTGAGCTCACTGATGTCTTTCGTCGTTATCGTTGCCATGATCGTACAATCCTTCAATCCTTCGTTGTTGAGAGCATCTGTCATGCTCCTAAAGAGACCGCCGCTCCCAGCCTAGGCAGGGACGCGGCGGCGCAATCCAAATCGCCTGCCCGTGGTTAGGCGCCCGCGTCACCCGCCGGCGGAGCCCCTTCACCCTCTGTCTTGAGCCGGGCCGCGATGGCTTCCGGCTTCGGCCGCCGCTTCCTGACCGCCCGCCGGCGACGACGCTCCGCTTCCGGATCGCCTTCGGTCCCGGCGTCCGTGCTGTAGGTCTCCGCCTCGCCGTCTTCACCCGCTTCACGGCTGGGCGCCTGGGCGCGGGCCTCGCGGATCTCGTCGCAGATGGCCTTCGTGATCAGCTCGACCGAGCGAATCGCGTCGTCGTTGCCGGGGACCGGGACGTTGATGACGTCCGGGTCGGCGTTGGTATCGACGATCGCGACCACCGGAATGCCGAGCTTGTTGGCCTCGGAGATGGCGATCCGCTCCTTCTTCGCGTCGACCACGAAGAGCGCGCCCGGAAGCCGGCTCATGTTCTTCATACCTTCGAGGTAGCGGGACAACTTGATCCGCTCCCGCTCGAACATCAGCTTTTCCTTCTTGGTGTAGTTGTCGAACTCGCCGTCGCTCTGACCCTGCTCGAGCTCGCGGAGCCGGCGAATCTGCTTCTTGATAGTCTGGAAGTTCGTCAGCGTGCCACCGAGCCAGCGCTCCGTGACCCAGAACGCACCCGCGCCCATGGCGTCCTCCTGCACGAGCGCCTTGAGCTGCTTCTTAGTGCAGACGAACAGGACGCCTTCCCCACGGACGATGACGCCGCGGAGGAGCTCCTGCGCCTTCTGGATCTGGGCGAGGGTCTTCTGAAGGTCGATGATGTAGATCCCGGAGCGCTCGGCGAAGATGAACCGGCGCATCTTGGGATTCCACCGGCGGGTCTGGTGACCGAAATGGACGCCGGCTTCGAGCAGTTCTTGGAGCGAAGGAAGAGCCATGACCTGAAATACCGTCCTTTACCGCAGGCGGAGTATGACCGCCTCAGTGGGTTGAGCCTCCACCGCCTTCGTCTCTCGAACCGATTCGACCCGAGGCCGAACACCCGATCCGAAATCCAGCGGTGTGAGAGATTGAGAGGGCGACGGAGTCGCCCTCCCGGAAATAGACTACCGCTTCGAGAACTGGAATCGCTTCCGCGCGCCGGGACGGCCGGGCTTCTTCCGCTCGACCTCGCGGGGATCGCGGGTGAGCAGGCCGCCGGCCCGGAGCTTGGTCCGGTGAAGAGGATCCGCCAACACCAGCGCCCGGGCGATGCCGAGCCGGATCGCTCCGGCCTGGCCGGTCATCCCGCCGCCGTGAACGTTGGCCTTCACATCGAACGCGCCGAGGGTGTCGGTGGCGGAGAAGCTCTGCTGGATGTGCTGGACCAGCGAGGGCCGCGGGAAGAAATCGCCTAACGTCCTTCCGTTGACCTCCCACTTCCCGGTCCCGGGCGTGAGATAGACCCGTGCGACGCTCGTCTTCCGGCGTCCGACGCCGTGCCACCTGAACTCGGGGATTCCCGTCATGCACCCACCTTGATTGGACCGACCTTGATTGCGAACGGCTTCGGTTGCTGGGCCTGATGAGGATGGGCCTCACCGCCGTAGACCTTGAGCTTGAGCCGGAGTCGTTGCCGAGAGAGCGAGTTCTTCGGCAGCATCCCGAACACAGCCCGCTCGATGACCCGGTCCGGGTGCTTGGCGAGCACATTCTTCACCGGGGTGAAGCGCTCGTGGCCCATGTAGCCCGTGTGCCCGAAGTATTTCTTGTCCTCGAGCTTCCGTCCCGAAAGGCGCACCTTCGAGGCGTTCAGCACGATGACGGCGTCGCCGCCGTCGATGTGAGGCGTAAAGGTGGGCTTATGCTTGCCCCGGATGAGCTGCGCGACGGCGCTGGCCAATCGGCCGAGGGAGATGCCGGTGGCATCGACCACGTGCCAATCGTGCGCGACGTCGGCGGTCTTCATTGAATAGGTCTTCATGGCATCCCACTAAAAGCGTTTGGAAAAAGCCCCGGAAGATATGGCACGAGTGTGGGTTACGTCAAGGAGACGAGTCCGGCGAACTTGCCGAGGGACGGTTCTTGGTCTTACGCCTCGAACACCACGAGAATCGCCCCCTTGTCGACCGCCTGCCCCGAAGTGACCCGAACCGAGTCCACGACACCGGCGGCCGGGGCCTTGAGCTCGTTCTCCATTTTCATCGCCTCGAGAACGACGAGACCCTGGCCCGCCGAGACCGTCTGCCCCGACTCGACTAAGACTCGGACGACCAAGCCCGGCATCGGCGCTTTGAGGGATTGAGGACCGGAGGCCGCCTTGCCCGCCCCGACCAGGCTCTGGATATGGCGGGTGCGCTCATCCACGACGTCGGCCTCGTATCGTTCGCCCCACCGCTGGACCAGCCACCGACCGCGGGCGAGCGGCTCGATCGGCACGATCCAGGAGTTGCCGTCGAGGAGAAGATTTCGCACCGGGGTTCCGGGAACCGTGCGGAGCTCCGCATGATGCTCGGTCCCGTTGACGACGACCCGCTCACCGTCCACCTCCACATCGACGCGAGTCCCGGCGATGCTGACGACGTATTTCATGAAAGCTCCAGGCCCAGGACGGTCTCGACGTGAGCCGTCTGCGGAAAGAGGTCGAATGCCCTGATGTCGGTGACGCGGTAGACCGGGCCGCCCGGCGCTTGCAGCCGTTTGACGTCTCTAGCGAGGGTCGGAGCATCGCAGGAGATATAACGAATGGCTCGCGGCCTGGACCGCCGAAGCGCGTCGATCACCCGGGCGTCCATGCCGGCCCGGGGTGGATTGGCGACGACAAAGTCAGGCGCGGCGAGCTTGCCGACCTCGTCTTCGACTTTGCCCACAATCGGCCGCACGGCGGCGCCGGCGCCGTTTCGGCGGATCGCTTCTTCGACGGCCCTCCGATCGAGCTCGATGCTCTCGACCGAAGCGCCGCGTGCCGCCAGCATCTCCCCGGTCTCGCCGATGCCGCTATAGAGGTCCCAGCCCAGCAGTCCCTTCACCGGGCCGAGGGAGTCGACCACATAACGGCGGACCCGATCGCCCATCGCCGGGTGAACCTGCTCGAAGACGGTCGCAGGAAACGTCGATTCACCACCGGCGACCGCGCGGACTACCCCGCCCTCCGGCTGCCACCAGAGCGTCGCGGCCTGGCCTTTGGCGACCAGCGCCGCGGCCACCGGTTTGGCGCGGGTCCAGGCCTCGCTTCCGGTCACTTTGACTATCACGTGGAGCCCGCCCCCGCGGCCCTGGCGGAGCGTGACCCGTTCCGTCGTCGCCGGGAGCGACCGGATCTCCTCCCGAAGCGCCGACCAGAGCGTGTTGAGCGGCTCGGCGGCGATCTCGCAGCGGACCAGCTGGAAGATGGCGTTAGGCTCGTGCAGGCGCCGAAATCCGAACCCGTGCGGCCCCCGGGCGATCGAGATCTTGGTCCGGTAGCTCCACTGGTTCTCGGCCGGGTCGATCTCGGGATCGGCGACATCGAGGCGGCCGAGCCGTCTCAGCGCGTCGCCGACGAAGCCGCGGCGGGCCGTCTCCTGGGCCGGGGTGCTCATGTGCTGGAGCTGGCAGCCGCCGCACCGGTCCCGCTGATAGTGCCCGCAGCGAGGCTCGACCCGATCGGGGCTCGGCGTCACGAGGCGGGCCACGCGGCCGCGGGCGTACCGGTCCGCGAGGCGGATGTCGCCGACCTCGATCACGTCACCGGGCGCGGTCCTGGGCACGAAGATCCGCCGCCCGTCGCCTAACGTTCCCACACCGTCGCCGCCGGCGGCGATCCGGTCGATCGCGACGGTACCCGGTCCGCCGTCCGCGGTGGAACGATCGGTCACCGGAGCGCCGCGTTCCGGGCCGCGACCAGCCACCGGCTCGGGGCGGCCGCCCCGTCGGCGACGGCCGGCTTCTGACTTCGGCGCCGCTCATCTTCGGCGAGCGCGGCCGCCACGGCGAGGCGTTCGATGACCGTCTGGGCGGGTGGACCCGACATCA
>JBDTOH010000090.1:0-13368 GCA_039933355.1 Gemmatimonadota bacterium
GGCTGAGCCTACCGCCTTACCGCCTTACCGCCTTACCGCCTTACCGTCTACCGCCTTACCGTCTACCGCCTTACCGTCCTCCGGCCTGCCACCCCGCCGTCCTGCTCGCTATGATCCGTCCCCATGCCCCGACCCTCCTTGCCGCCTTGCCGCCTTGCCGCCTTGCCGCCCCTCTTCCTCGCCGTCCTGTGCGGCTCCGTAGGGGCCCAAACGCTGACCTGGCGGAGCCTCGTCACCCTTTACGGCGACAACACGGAGTTCTTCACGCCGTACCGGACCGGCGAGACCATCCTTGGGGGCCAGTTCCAGTCGTTTCTCGAGGTCAGGACCGGCGAGCGAACCCGGATCATCGCGGGCGTGTTCGGCGACCATCGGAGTGGATCGCCCGAATTCCTCGATCCCGTCAAGCCGTTGCTCAGCTTCCGCTACCAGACCGCCACGTCCACCGCGGTGTTGGGCACCCTCGAGACCTACCGCCGTCATGGGCTGCTCGAGCCGCTGGAGGTGACTACGCTCGAGCTGACCAGACCGGTCGAATACGGCCTCCAATGGATCGAGCGCCGCCGCCGCTGGGATGCGGAGGTGTTCCTGAACTGGCAGGCGCTCAACACGGAGAGCCGGCGCGAGGTGTTCGACTACGGGGCGGTGATCCGGGTCCGGCCGACCTCGTTTCTGTCCCTCGAAACCCAGATCCACGGCCTCCACCACGGCGGCCAGCTGTTCGATGCCGGCGTCCCGGTCACCAATAACGTCGCCTCGGGATTTGGTTTCACGTTGAGCGACACGCTTGGAGTCCTTGGCCGGAGTGCCCTAACGGTGTACCGGCTCCGAAGCTCGGGGAACATCGATCCCAACGCGCCGGCGGACCGGCCCAAGCACGGTCACGGGTACTACATCCGAGGGTCGGTCACCCCGCGCAACTGGTTCGAGCTGTTCGGCATCTACTGGGACGGGCGGGATTTTCTGTCCGACGAGGGCGACAACAACTATAATTCGGTCGGCGTGAATCCGAGCTTCTACCGGTCCCGTAGGAAGTATCGCGAGCTCGGTCTCCTCCGACGCACTGAAATCGAGTCGGGCGTCACCCTGGACGCGGAGTTCAGGGTTCACCGGATCGACAACGAGAACAGCATCGCCTTTCTGGGCACGAAGTGGGAGTACTCGTACCGGCTCGTGGTGCGGGCTCCTTTCGCCTTTGTTCTCCACAAGTCATAGCTCGTTCCTCTGGTAAGGAGCTCGTATGGTGTTCGGAGTCCTATTCCTGTTAGTCCAGCAACCGCAGCAGGCCGCGCCACGGATCGAGATCACGCCGGCTCAGGCGGAGGTCCAGGTCGGGCAGTCGCTCAAAATGTCGGCCCGCGTGCTGGACGCGAGCGGCAACCCCGTGCCGAACGCCAAGGTCGCGTGGTTCGGCGGCGGCGACGGCAGCGTCGACTCGACCGGGATGGTGACCGGTGGCTTCCGCGGCTACGTCCAAGTCTCCGCCGTCGCCCAGGTTCCGGGCAGCAAGCGCGCGTTCGAGCAGATCCGGGTCAAGGTCGTGCCGGCACCGGCCGCCAAGCTCGAGCTCGCTCCCTGGGTGTCCAAGCTGGCCGTCGGAACCAGGATCACGCTCCGCGGGACGCCGATGTCCGCCCAAAATGACATCCGCTACGACGCGGTCGCGTTCAGCTCCAGTAATCCGAAGGTGGCGTCCGTGACGCCGGACGGCCGGGTTCAGGCGGTGGCGCCGGGATCGGCGACGATCACCGGCAAGGCCGGCAATGCCACGGCGAGCCTCGCGGTCCAGGTTATTCCCGCCGCGCTCGGCTCGCTCACCATCACCCCCGGCACGGCGGCCGTGAAGAGCGGCGACGTGGTTCACTTCGCCGTCTCGGCGATCGACAAGGCCGGCAAGACGATCGACGAGCTCGCGGTGCGCTGGTCGGTGGGCGCGGTCAGCAATGCCGGCGTTGCTCAGGTGGACGATGACGGCGCGTTCGTGGCGGAAGAGCAGGGGATGTACACGGTCACGGCGACGGCCGGTGGGCAGATGGCGGACGCCGCGATTACGGTGACGCCTCGCGCCGTAGGTCGGGGACTCGAGGTCCTGGGCCGGGTGCCGATCAAGTTCCGCGGCGCCGAGGTGTGGGCCCATCCCGACGGAAAGTGCGTCTACTACAGCACGATCGCCGACCGGCTCTATGCGATCGACGTCGCGGATCCGACCAAGCCCCAGATCGTGGACTCGCTCGTGATCGACGCCCGCATCATCAACGATGTGATGACGACGGAGGACGGGAAGTACGGCGTCTTCTCGCGCGAGGGCGCATCGAACCGCAAGAATGGGATCGCGATCTTTGACGCGTCCAATTCATGTCATCCGAAGGTCATCGCCGACTACAACGAGACCGTCTCCGGCGGCGTGCACTCGTCGTTCGTGTATCAGTACCATGTGTATCTCACCGACGACGCGACCGGGTCGATGCGCGTCATCGACATCAAGGATCCGTATCACCCGCGGGAAGTTGCCCGATGGCAGACCTCGCAGACCGAGGCCGGCCGCTACGTCCACGACATCGACGTCAAGGACGGGCTCGCGTACCTGTCGTATTGGAACGACGGGATGATCATCCTGGACATCGGCAACGGCATCAAAGGCGGGACTCCGGAAAAGCCGGTCCAGGTGTCTCAGCTCAAGTACGATCTCGACCACGCGTATCGCCGGGTCGACCAGGAGTATGGCCTCGGAGCCCGCGGTACCCATACGTCGTGGCGTCACGGCAAGTACGTCTTCATCGCCGACGAGGTCTACGCGTCGCAATCGTCCAAGGGGCTCGACGGCGGCAACGATCTCACCTGGGGCAAGCTGCAGGTCGTGGACGTGTCGAACATCGAAAAGCCCAAGATCGTCGCCTGGTACGAGCCGACCGACGGCGGCGTGCATAACGTCTGGGTCGCGGGCGACACGCTCTACATGGGGAGCTATCAGGGAGGCGGCCGCGTCCTCGACATCTCGGGAGAGCTCAAGGGCGATCTGCTCCGGCAGGGCCGGGAGATGTCGTGGCTCTTTACGGCGGATTCGTCGGGTAGCCGTCCCCGGTCCACGTTCACGTGGGGCGCGGTGGTCAAGAACGGGCTGATCTACTTCAACGACATCAACACCGGGCTGTGGATCACTCGCTTGGAGTCGAAGCAGCGCCCGGTTCCTTGAGAAGCAGCGGGTTCGATCGGGGAAGGGGCCTTTCGCGGCCCCTTTTTCATTTCAGCGGTTCGGCGCTTTCCCCTTTACGGGGGGCTCCCCATTTCTGCGTAGCCGTTCCGGGAACGAACTACGGCCGGCTGAACACCGCCCCATGGGGCATCGCGGCCGTGCTTCCCCCATGCGGCCATGCGGTGTTCTCCATGCGAATCCCCACCTCGGAGCTCCCTGCGGCCCGGAATCGGTCGTCCAACTCCAGCTTCCCCGTCGTCGGATCGAATCGCGCGATCAAGACCCGCGTCTTCATGGCCTGGTACCCGGTGATCACCACCCGCTTCCGATTGGGCTCGATCCCGATCCAATGCGGCACGTCATCCCGCCCGAGCGTTAAGCGCGACACCTCCCGCGGCCTCGCCGGATCCGACACGTCGAGGCTCACCACCGCGCTCCACGCGGGCACGGTGATCAGGTAGTACTTCCCCGCGACGACCGGCACCGCGCAATCGGCGCCTGTCTTCCGCGGAAACGACGCGACCAGCCGCCCGCTCGGCGCCGGCCCGGCGATGCCGTCCAGGAGGTAGAGGCCGCAGTTGAATGTCGAGACGAGCACCGTCTTCCCGTCGCTGAGCACCCGTGGCTCGGCCGAGAGAAACCCCTCGTCGCCGCGCGGCCCGTCGGGCAGCTCGATCGTGTGCTGCACCGTCAGGTCCGAGAGGCGCCATACCTGCACGGCGCGGGTGCTATCGCCCTCGATCATGTCGGTCGTCGTCGTCACCACGCGATCGATGCCGGCCAGAATCGCCGCCGAGTACGGACGAATGCGGCGATCGACACCGGGGTAATTGGAGGATGCGGAGCGCACCACATCGCCGCCGGCGGTCATCTCCACCAATCCACCCGGCGCGATACCCATCGAATCGTGCTGCATCTGAAACGTCGCCAGGACGTGGCCGTTCGGCAGCCGCCAGAAGCTGTGCGGGTGCATCAGCGCGCCCACGTCGCCGAACTGTCTCACGAGATGGGGAAGCGAGCGATTGGATAGATCGAAAATGAACGACTGCCCGGACCTGAAACCGTTCGCAAACAGTTGGCCGTCGGCCGGCATCTCGTGCTCGGTGTGATGCGGGCCGTTGCCGCGCCCCGGCACCGGGAGCGTCGTCACCAGCCTGCCGTAGCGATCGGCAGACCCATCATCGCGCACGTCGTACACCGCGAGGAAGTCGGGTCCCGAGCTGTCGATCGACGCTGACCAGACGTACAAGTACTCACTGGAACGAATCGGGTTGGGCGCCGGCGGTTCTGATTCAGGCCAGGCCGGAACGCTCAGCAGCATGACGATGGCGACAATGAGAGCTGAGAACAGTGGCATCAAACGACCTGACGTCCGCTTTCTCGGCGGTCGCGATCGGGTAGCGCCATCCAATGTCGTCGCCGGAGCCGAGCGTGACCTCGGCCGACTAGGCGGCCGGATTCAAGCGTCAGGCGGTCACCGCCTCGAGAATCGAACCGTCCGCGCGCTGACACAGTCCTACGCCCTCACGACCACTCGCGCCGTTCCAAGCCCGACAGGCCAGCGCAACACCACCGCCGTCCCCTGGACCGTCCGATCGAACCCCCGCTCCGACTTGGCCACCGTCTCGATCGGGTAGCGCCACACGATCGCATCGCCCGGATCGAGCGTGACCTCGTCCGATAGCGAAAGCTCGGTCGAGAACCAGGCGGGCGGGGGTTCTTCGCCCGCGCAGAGCGTCCATTGATAGTCCACGGTGATCGACCCGTCCGAGCCGGCCCGGATCGTCTTGTTGAGCCCGTCGAGCTTGATCTCCACGGTGACGCCGGTCTCATCCGTCTTGACGTCGGCCCGGCCGGCGGACGCCGCCCACGAGCGCGTGACCGCATAGCTGCCCGTCTGAAACCCCTCCTCGGTGACTTTGGCAGGGAGGAGCCGTTCCTGGAAGACCGCGCGCGCCTCCCGGTCGTACCAGGGAAGGATCGTTAGGCGGAGCTCGGCCTCGCCGTCCGGCTCGCCCGCTCCCCCCGCGTGGCTCGTGGCCGTCTCGGCCAGGCGGACCGCTTCCGCGTGATACGCCTCCTCGCGGCGGGTCAGCGTATCCGCGAGGTTGCGGCCGCTCTCGAGATCGGTCCATTCTTCGACGGCACCGCCGCGGGCCGGCGCGATCACCATCGACAGCGTGCTCGAGTGAATCCAGATGTCGTCATGCCCGTCGTAATCGAGGTCGAACACGTCGGCGCCCAATCCCTCGCCGGCTCGGAGCAGACCTTCCGCCCGGGCCAGCTCCGTCCAGATCGCGGCGCGCAGGAACGGAAGGTAGAGCCCGCCGAACACGCCGTGCCAGTAGGCGTCGTTGCACTGAGCCCGTCCGATCGCCCGCCGAGCCTCCGGGGGATCACCCCGGTCGCGGCTGAGGCGGGAGACCGCGAGCATCTTCTTGTGCATCCGATTGGACTCCGGGTACTTCACCAGAAAATGGCGCCAGTGCGACCCCCGGATCAGGGCGCCCTCCGGCCCCGCCAGGCGGGCCTCTCCCAGCTCCTTCTCGAGACTCGTTAGGCGGTTCGCCGCCTCCGGCGGCAGAGCCCAGCCCTCCATTTCGCGGTAGGACGCGCTCGGCAGATACGCGAGCCCGCCCGCGGGCGTCTTCGCCCGGGCCGTCGCCAGCGTGACCAGCTCGAGCTCACCGGACTCGCGCATCGAGTCGAGCGTCTCCAGAAACTCCTTGAGCCAGCCCCGCTCGTAGACCCACTGCCTCGTGCCGGGCCAGCCGCCGAATTTCTCGCCGTCGTCGGCGAGGATCGCGAGCGGATGGCCGGCCGAGCGGAGGTCGCGGAAGTAGTCGGCCAGCTCGCTCGGCGGGCGGAAGGGCACCAGATAGCGGAGCCGTTCGTCGATCGGAAAGACCGTCACCCTCGAGCCGCCGCTCTCGGTGAGGAGCGGCCGGTGGAGCGCATCGCGCGCGATCCCCGCCACGAGGAAGTGGCGATCGTCCACGAGCACGTACTCGATCCCCGCCCGCGCCAGATCTTCCGGAAGGTTGGGCTCCCAGATCCGCTCCGTGAGCCACAGACCCCGCGCGTCCACGCCGAAGCGGTCCATCAGCTTCGCGCGGAGCCGGGCGATCTGCTCGATCCGGTCCTCGTGCGGAAGGACCGCGAGAATCGGCTCGTCGTACCCGGCGGCGAGCAGCTCGACCCGGCCGTCACGCGCGTGCCCGCCGAGCTCGTCGATGAAGTCGGGGGCGTGGCGCTCGAGCCAGTCGATCAGCGGTCCGGAGACGTGCAGCGACACCGGCGCGCAGCCGGCGGCGACAAACTCGCGGAGGATCGGGCGATAGACGTCGGCGAGGTGGCTCTCGAAGACCGAATCGAGGTTCCCAACCGGTTGGTGAAGATGAATTCCGAAAGCGAACTGAAGCGGTGCCGTCATGCAACCGGATGATTGAGAGGATCGTGGACGAACCCGAACCGCAGCGCGAGCGGGGCGAGGAGACGCCGGAGTGCCGGCCCGCCCTCGCTGAGCAGCCGGTAGAGACGGGTCTGCGCGTCGAACGGAACGTGCTGCTCCTCGAGCGCGAGCAGGTCGAGCGCCCGCTCGATCCGGGGAATATCGATCTCTCCCGGGACCGCGGCCGTTCTCGGGATCAGCGCGAGCAGCGCGTCGGCGAGCGCGGCATGATAGGTCTCCTCGCCGTGCGCGAGCCGCTCGAGCGCGTCGGCCGAGAGCACGTCGCGGAGCGCTTCGCGCCGGAGCGCCGTGCGGACCACACCGCGCTCCCGCTCGGCGAGGTGCTCGAGGCCGATGGTCCGGGGTTCCCCCGACGGATGCGGGACCAGATCGACTTCCACGCCTAACGCGCTCGTACGATGGACCGTGGCGACCAGCAGATCGACCCGCCCGGTCCGGCTGTGGCGGACCTCGACTGTCCCGGCTTCGCCCGCGCCCACGACATAGGCCCCGACAATGTGGTTGGCCTCGTCCGGGTTGATCGCCGTCACCGCCGCGTAACCCGCGGCCGCCCGGTCGGGCCCGCTCCGCAGCGGCCGGACGCTGGTCCGGTAGAGATCGGCCGCGGTGCCGATCTTCGGGTCGTTGCTGACCGCGGCGGCGAGGTCGGCGAGGAGACCGGCCTCGAGCCGCTCCGAATCGGCCCCCGCGAGCTCGATGGCTCGGCCGGCATACCGCAGGATCTGAATCGTCTCGATCCCGCCGACGTCGTCGAAGAACCACCCGCACGACGTGAACATCCGGAGCGCGTTCCGCTCCATCTCGAGCAACTCGCGGCCCCGGATGTCTCGCTCGGAAGGCGCGCCGACCGTCCGGTAGCTGTCCCGGGCCCGCCACGGATCGATGAAATGGCTGCGGCCCTCCGTGGCGAAGCGGAGGTGCAGCTCGTCCGCGAGCCGCTCGAGCCCGGTCCTGAGCGGGGCCCTCCAGGCCTGGCTCGTCACCGGCGTCGACTGGATCCGGCAGCCGCAATCGGACCGCCACCGCTCGACGCCGTGAATGCAGCTCCACGAGCTCGGCGAATTGAGCACGACGTCGTGCTCGGCGGGATGGCGGACCAGGAACGACGCGAAGTTCTCGACCACGACGTTAGGAATCACGCCGACTTGGTCGAGCATCGACGCGAGCGCCATCTCGCCGAACTTGTGATGGTGGCCGTAAGTTTCGCCGTCGGTAGCGACCGAGACCAGCGACGGACCGGTCTCGGGCGCGGGCGCCGCCAGCGTCCGCCGCGCCCATTGCCCGGCGTCGCGCACCAGCGGTCCGAACGCGACGTCGTGCGACATCGGCCCGTTATAGCAGAAGACGGCGATCTCCCGGTGTCCCGCGGTCTTGCACCGGCCCGGCAGGCCGTAGGGCGGGGGGATCACGACCTGATGGGGCGCGAGGATCGTAAACCGGATCTCTTCGGCCGCGATGATCTCGAGCGTCTCTTCGTCGACCGCAGTTTCGGGGAGCCACATCCCCTCCGGATCACGGCCGAAGCGCCGCTTGAAGTCGGCGATTCCCCAGCGCACCTCGGTGATCTTATCGCGCCGGGACGCGAGCGGCAGAATGATGTGGTGATACGGCGTTGCGATGGCGTTGCCGTGCCCGAGTCTCACCTGGCTCGCCCGGTCCGCGGCGAGGATCTCGCCGTAGGTTCCGGGGGCCTCGGTGTCCATCCACTCGAGCAGCGTAGGCCCGAAGTTGAAGCTGATCGACCGGAGCGTGTTGACGATCTTCGCGATCCGGCCGCCTGGACCCGGGAGCCGAGCAGCTACGACGGCGCGATAGCATTCCCGCTCGATCCGCTCGTTCCAGTCGTGAAACGGCGCGGCGCTCGGCTCCCGCTCGACCAGATCGAGCCACGGTTCTTCCCGGGGCGGCTGATAGAAATGTCCATGGACGACGACCGACCGCACAGCGCTCATGCGGTCAGGTGAGCGGGTTCACTCGCGACGACTTGGCGGAGCGTCTCGAGCAGGTTGGGGAATACGTCGTCCCGCTCCCTGAGCTCAGCGGCGAGTGCACGGCCCCGCTCTCGCGCCGCCCCGTCGCCGACCAGCGCATCCATCAGGCGGTGGAAGTCCTCCAGGTGGCCGATGAAACGAGTGGTCGCATAGTCCCCGGCCGCGCCGGTCGAGATGATGAACTGCCAATCGGACGCCTGAGCCAGCAGCAGCTCGCGGCCGGCCTGGGCGATGATCGAATCGGTCTCCTCGTGTCCGAGCTTCGCCGGGACGGTGTCCCAGAAGCGATCTTCGGCGGACCACAGCTTGATCCAGGTCCACTCCGTCTCAGGGTTGAGCCACTTGCTGAAATCACCGTTGGCGCCCCAGGAGCCCTCCGCCAGCTCGACGGCGAGCACGGGAGGCTGCCGGTCCAGGTGATCGGAGGCGGTGCTCGGCCGGGGTGTTCCGCGCGCCGCCATCGCCCGATAGAGATCGCCGAGGAAGTCGGTGCCCTCGAACCACCAGTGGCCGAACAGCTCCGTGTCGAACGGCGTCACGATCACCTCGCCGCCCTGCTGCCGCTCGCCCTGTTCGATGTCGCTCAGCAGCCAGCCGAAATGGCCCGCGTGGCCGTGCGCCCGGGCCCGGGCGCCGTTGGGATCGTACGGATCCTTGTCGCCCAGGTCCGCGTTAGGTCCGGTCACCTTCCAGAACTTGAGCCCGCCCGGGAAGCGGATTTTGTGAAACTCGAGATACGAGCCGTCGCCCGGATAGCCCTGATACCGGCTCCACACCTGGCGCGACGAGCGCGGGTCGCGCACCAGCGTCGCGACCCGAGGAGCACCCTTCCGCGGATACACCTGGTACGTCCGATAGGGCGAATGCGCGGCGGGAAGATCGAGCGGGCTCTCCTCGGCAAGGAGAAACCCTTCGGGCAGGGCGGACTCGCCGTACAGGCCTAACGGCCGGCCGGCCTGGGCCAGGTGCGAGTCGGTGAAGAAGTACTTGAAGCCTGCCGCACCCACGAACTCCTCGACCCCGGGGCGCATCGCCTGGTAGCGGGCCTGGGGATGCGGATGCCAGGGCCCCCGCGGACGGTAAGCGCACTCCGGGACCCAGCAGCCGGCCGGTGCGCGGCCGAAGATCCGCTCGTGCTCGGCGCGGCCGACCATGAGTTGGAGCCGAATGCTCTCCTCGCGGCCGAGGAGCGGCAGGAACCCGTGGGTCGCGGCGGAGCTCATCAGCTCGATCCGGCCGGCCGACTCGTGGTGCCCGAACGCCGCGGGAATGTTCGCGCCGATCCGATCGAACAGCCGGTGCAGCCGGTTGAGCCGCCCGCGCCAGAACTCGGCCGCGGCGACGAGCGGCAGCTCGTGCTCCGCTTCGAACGACGCGATCGCCTCGTCGCACGCCTCGAACCGCTGCCGGAAGAATGCCTCGAGCTCGGTCGCGAACGTCTGACTGCCGAGCTGATTCGCGAGAATCGGCGTGATGCCGAGCGTGAGCGGTCCGGGGACGCCTTCGGTCTCGAGGCCGTTGAGCGACTCGAGCAGCGGCAGGTACGTGTCGACCGCCGCCTCACAGATCCAGTCGCTGCCGTGCGGCCATCGCCCGTGATTGAGCACGTAGGGGAGGTGGCTGTGGAGCGCGAGGAGGAAGTCCATTGTGACTAGCGTCCCGTCAGGGCGGTTCGGGGTTCGCCTAACATCGCTCCATCACCACTCTCCGATAGACCGCCAAATACGACGCCACCGACCGCTCCCAGCTGTAGTCGCGGCCCATCGCCGCGTGCGTCATCCGCCGCCACTCGGCCGGATTGCGGTAGGTGTCGAGGCCCCGGAGGGCCGCGCCGAGGAGCGCGTCGTTCTCATAGGGATCGAAGACGAATCCGGTCACGCCGTCTTCGACGGTGTCGGCGAGGCCGCCGACCCTCCGGACGACCGGGGCCACCCCGTAGCGTTGGGCCCGCATCTGCGTGAGGCCGCACGGCTCGTACTGGCACGGCATCAGCAGAAAGTCGGCGCCCCCGATCAGGATGTGCTCGAGCTCGTCGGTGAAGTCGGTGTCCACCGCGACCTTGTCCGGCATCATCCCGGCGAGGCTGTGCAGCGCATGCTCGAACCGCGCTTCGCCCGCGCCGATGAAGACGAACTGCGCGTCGAGCCCGAACATTCCCGATCCGCCCAGCACGATGTCGAGCCCTTTTTGGGTCACCAGTCGGGCGGCCATGCTGAAGACCGCGACCTTGGGATCGCGCCGGAGCCTGAAGTGCTCCTGGAGCGCGAGCTTGCAGGCCACTTTGCCGCTCAGGTCGTCCGCGCTGAAGTGGGCCGCGATCTGGCGGTCCGTCTCCGGATTCCAGTCGCCGGTGTCGATCCCGTTGAGGATCCCGGTGAAGCGCTCACCTAACGACGCAAAGACTTCCTGGAGGCCGAACCCGCCCTCGGGCGTCCGGAGCTCCTTGGAGTGGTTCGGGCTCACCGTGACCACCGCATCGGCGAAGGCGAGGCCGCCCTTGAGCAGGTTCACCTTCCCGTACCACTCGAGCTGCTTGTAGTTGAACAGCTCCCAGGGCAGCCCGAGCTCCGGCAGGAGGGAAGGCGAGTAGTGGCCCTGGTAGCCCGCGTTATGGACCGAGAGCACGGTGGCGACTTTGGCGTACCGCTTGTCGCGGGCGAACTGCGTTCGGAGGTAGGTGAGCGCAAGCGCGGCGTGCCAGTCGTGCACGTGGAGCAGCACGGCGCCGGTCGTGATCCGCGGCAACGCGAGCACCACCGCCTGCGCGAAACAGGCAAACCGGATCGGGTTGTCCTGATAGTCGCCCTGGTTGTCGCCGTACAGCTTGGGCCGGTCGAAAAACTCATCGTGCTCGATGAAGTAGAGCTTGACGCCGGTCGGCGCGGGATCCTCCTCGGTCATCAGCCGCACGGTCTCGGTTCGGGGGCCGAGCGGGACGGTGAGCGGCTCACCGACCGGAACCAGGTTTTTCGCGCGCGCGCGCGCGGAGCGGTAGAGCGGCATGATCGCGAGCGTCCGAACCCCGGCGGCCGACTGAAACCGCGCCAGATTCGCCACCGCTTCCGCCAGTCCTCCGGTACGCGCGTAGGGAAAGAATTCAGCGGCCGCGTGTACGACTGTGACCGGATCCTTGCTCTTTGTCACGAGGGCGGGCTCGGAGCGCTCGGTGCGCGGTCGGGTGCGGCGTTGAGTTGGCATCTCTACACCGTCGGCGGATCGTCGGGGAGCGGGTCGCGCCTCATTGCCGGGATATAGTACCGCTCGGCGTACTCCTGGACCATCCTCCGGCCTGTGAACTTCGCCATCCCGACCCGGATCGCCCCCCGCATCTTCTCGACCCAGCCGACCGGTACGCCCCGCGGATCGCGGTCATAGTAGAGCGGAATGATCTCGTCTTCGAGCAGCCGGTAGAAATTCTCCGCGTCGGCGGCGTCCGCCTCTTCCTGATCCCTGCTCTCGGCGACCGGAATCGCCCAGCCGTTCGTTCCGTCATAGCCCTCCTCCCACCACCCATCGATGGTCGAAAGCTGGGGCACGCCGTTGAGCGCCGCCTTCATGCCGCTCGTTCCGCTCGCTTCGTATGGCACCCTCGGCAGGTTGAGCCACATGTCGCAGCCCTGAACCATCGCGCTCGCCAGGTTCATGTCGTAGTCCTCGAGGAACGCGACCCGACCCTCGAAGAAGCGATCATGGGTGAACTGGTAGACCTCCTGAAGCACTTCTTTGCCGGGATTGTCGGCCGGGTGCGCCTTTCCCGCGAAGACGATCTGCACCGGACGGCGCTTATCGCAAAGCAACCGGTGGAGCCGCTCGGTGTCGCGGAAGATCAGGTTGGCGCGCTTGTAGGTCGCGAACCGGCGAGCGAAGCCGATCGTGAGGGCGAATGGATGGAGCAGGGTACCGGCCGCCACGACCTGGTTCGCGGCGGTCCATTCCTTCGCGAAGCGGCGGCGGGCGTCCTCCCGGACGAACCCCATCATGACGCCCTTGAGCTGCTGGTGCACGGACCAGAACGCGCCCGGATCGAGCTGCCGGAGCTGAACCCACATCGACGGGTCGTCGAGCCGGTTCCCCCAGTCGGCACCGATATCGCGGTCCAGCAAATCCATGATCGGGTTGGCCATCCAGGTGGCCAGGTGAACGCCGTTGGTGACCGAGCCGATCGGCACCTTCTTCGGCGGACGCCCCGGCCAGAGGTCCTTCCAGATCTCCTGCGACACATGCCCGTGCCGCTCGGAGACGCCGTTCACCCGTCCCGCGAGCGTTAGGGCGAGCACCGTCATCTGAAATCGGCCCGGATCGCGCGCGACATCGTGGCCGAGGCGAAGGAAGGTGTCCTTGTCTACGCCGAGCTCCTCCCACACCGGACCGGTGCAGTCGACCAGGTGCTGCAGGTCGAACGCGTCGTGACCGGCGGGCACCGGCGTGTGGGTCGTAAAGACCGTCGTCGCCCGGATCTGCTTGAGCGCGTCGGCGAATGGAATCCCCGCCTTCACCAGCTCGCGAACTCGCTCGATCATCATGAAGCTGGCGTGGCCTTCGTTGGCGTGCCACACGCCGGGGTCCACTCCCACGGCGCGAAGCACCCGCACGCCGCCGACGCCGAGAATCCATTCCTGACGGAGCCTGAGATCGGGGCCGCCCGCGTAGAGCTTGTTAAGGAGCGCGCGGTCCTCGGGATGATTTTCTTCGAGGTTGGTGTCGAGCAGGTA
>JBDTOH010000091.1:0-13277 GCA_039933355.1 Gemmatimonadota bacterium
CCCGGGCAGTGTCCCCGATATGATGCGGGCCATCGCGGGACTCCGGGTCGAGTGCCGCAACGCGGTCCAATGCTCAGTGCGAATGGCCCGATCGCCGCGGGGCTGTAATCCGGCGTATTTCATGGACGGGATTCCCTCCGATCCCGCGATCGTCTGGCTCACGCCGGTCCACGAGATCGAGGGGATCGAAGTGTATTCGGGACCGAGCGAGACCCCGCCCGAGCTGGAGAGCGCTCAGGCTCGATGCGGTGTCATCGTAATCTGGACCCGAACGCCGCCGCCGCGCCAGAAGAAATCTCGTCCCCGCCCGGCCGAGTCGCCGGCGATGGTCGCGAGGGACACGATCAGCGTATAGCTCGGAAATCGGAAATCGGCAGTCGAAGCCGGAAATCAGCAGTCGGGATTTGACATCCAATCATTTCCGGAAGCCTAGGTTGCGCCTGCCGACTTCGGATCTCCGAAATCCGACCCGCTTCCCAGCTCACCTTCCCACCGCCCCATCACAGCCGAGGCGAGGCAGTTCCCCAGCAGATTCACCGATGTTCTCGCCATGTCCATGAAGGCGTCGACGCCGAGAATCACGGCGATTCCTTCCAGGGGTAAGCCGAACTGGGCCAGTGTGCCCGAGAGGATGACGAGCGACGCTCGCGGGACGGCCGCGACGCCTTTGCTCGTCAGCATGAGCGTCAGCATCATCAGCAGCTGGGTGGTAAAGTCGAGGTGGACTCCAGCCGCCTGGGCGACGAAGATGGACGCGACCGACAGGTAGAGCGTCGAGCCGTCCAGGTTGAACGAGTAGCCGGTCGGCAGGACGAACGCCACGATTCGGCGGGGCACGCCGAACTTTTCCATGTTCTCGAGCGCCAGAGGCAGCGCCGCCTCGGAGGACGCGGTCGTGAACGCGATCAGCCACGGCTCCTTCACGTAATGCCAGAAGCGGCGGAGTGGGATCCGGGCAAGCAACGCGACCGGGATGAAAACCACGAGAACGAAGACGAGCAGGGCGCCGTAGAGCGTCAGCACGAGCTTGCCAAGGTTGAGCAGGACGCCGAGGCCGTTCTTGCCGATCGTGACGCCGAT
This sequence comes from Gemmatimonadota bacterium, assembly GCA_039933355.1. Classification (GTDB taxonomy): domain Bacteria; phylum Gemmatimonadota; class Gemmatimonadetes; order Gemmatimonadales; family GWC2-71-9; genus SHZU01. The sequence continues at coordinate 1,081 of JBDTOH010000091.1, forward strand.
CGCCGCGGCGATACCGATCGGCGAGTAGTACATGACGATCTTGGTGAACTTGAACATCACCTCGGAGAGACTCTCACACACCTCGAGCATCACCGTCTTCGGCCGGCCTTTGACCATCGTGAGGGCCATCGCGAAGAGCACCGCAAAGAACACAATCTGCAGGGTCTCGTTCTTGGCCATGGCGTCGACGATGCTGGCGGGCACCGTGTGCTCGATCACGCCCGCGACCGTCGTCTGGGTGGCGACGAACTGCTTGCCCTCCTCCGCGGAGACCGCGAGCGACACGCCGACGCCCGGCCGGACCAGGTGCGCGGCCCCGAGCCCGATGAACAGCGCGATCGTGGTCACGATCTCGAAGTAGAGAATCGACCGGAACGCGAGCCGGCCGACCGCCTTCAAGTCGTCGCCGTGGCCGGCGATCCCGACCACCAGCGTCCCAAAAATCAGGGGCGCGACGATTGACTTGATCATCCGGAGGAAAATGTTCGAGAGCGGCCGGAGGATCTCGGTGAGGTCTCGGTCGAGCCAGACGTCGTGATCGAGATAGCCGATGATCGCCCCGACCAGGGTGGCGATCAGGATCCAGTGCGTGAGGGTAAGGCGGCGTTTCATTGGACCCGGGATTGGGGGTGGGAGGGAGTGGGACTGGGGACCGGGATGGGGGACCGGGTGTGCACCAGGGACCAGCGTGCTAGGCCGGGGGATTGGGTACGGGTGAGCGGCGGTGCCTTCCCCCCACTCTCCCGTCCCCCGTTTCTCCCTATCTTCCGACGAGCGCTCCGACCTTCGCCTCGATTCCCGCCAGGAGCGACGCATACGACGCGGCAAACTTGGTCACGCCGTCCTGCTCGAGAAACTCGGTCACCTGATTCAGACTGATACCCTGCGTGACGAGCTCGGTGAGGACCCGCGCCGCCGTCTGCATGCTCTCGTGGATCCGAATCGCCGGCCTGCCGTGGTCGCGATAGGCGGCGAAGGTGTCGGGCGGGATTGTGTTGACCGTCCGGCTCCCGATCAACGCCTCGATGTAATACGTGTCGGGATACTTGGGGTCTTTGGTGCTGGTCGAGGCCCAGAGCGGACGCTGCGGAGCGGCGCCGGCGGCGGCGAGCACCTGCCACTGGGGCGTGCCTAACGAGCGCTCGAAGGCGGAATAGGCGAGCGCTGCGTTGGCGATCGCAGCCTTGCCGCGGAGTCCCTTCGGATCGCCCTTGGCGTCGAGCATCGGGTCGATTCTCCCGTCGACCCGGCTCACGAAGAAGCTCGCGACCGACGCGATCCTGTCGATCGGCTGCCCGGCGGCTCGGCGCTGCTCGAGGCCCTGCCAGAACGCCTCGATGACTTCCTCGTAGCGGGCCACCGCGAAGAGCAGCGTGATGTTGACGTTGATGCCCTTCGCAGTGCAGTGGGTGATCGCCGGAAGGCCCGCCGCGGTTCCGGGGATCTTGATCATCGCGTTAGGCCGCCCGACCGCAGCCCACAACCGCTCGGCTTCCGTGATGGTGCCGGCGGTGTCGTGCGCCAGCGTAGGCGAGACCTCGAGGGAGACGAGGCCGTCGTGGCCCTTGGCTTGATCCGCCACGGGGCGGAATACGTCGCAGGCTGCGCGGACATCGGCAACCGCCAGCGATTCGAAAATCGCCGCCGGTGAGAGCTTCTGATCGGCGAGAGTACGGATGTCTTCGTCGTAGTCGGTGCTGGTCGCAATCGCCTTCTCGAAGATCGTCGGGTTCGAAGTCATCCCTCGGAGGCCGTCGCCTTCGATCAGGCGAGCGAGTTCGCCGGAACGGACCAGGTGGCGGGTGATGAAGTCGTACCAGGGACTCTGGCCGAGCTGACCGAGCACAATGAGCGGATTGGCCATGATTATCTCTTCTTGCTGAGGACCCGGCGCACGGCAGCGGTGACGTGCGCCTCGGTGAAGCCGAACTCCTGAAAGAGGCGATCTCCCGGCGCGGACGCCCCGAAATGATCGATCCCGAGCGACTCGCCGTCTTCGGTGACCCACCCGAGCCACCCGAAAGTCGCTGCCGCTTCGACGGAGACGCGGGAGCGGACCGCCGGCGGAAGCACGCTCTCTCGATACTCGGTGCTCTGCTGCCGGAACAGCTCCCACGAGGGGAGCGACACGACCCGGACGGCAACGCCTTCGCTGCCTAACGCCGCCGCCGCGGCGACTGCGAGCTTGAGCTCGGAGCCCGATGCGATCACGATCGCGTCGGGGCCGCCCGCCGGCTCGTACAGAATGTATCCGCCCCGGAGGACGCCGTGCGCCGGCCCATAGACTCCGCGATCGACGCTCGGGAGCTTCTGGCGAGACAGCACCAGCGCGGTCGGCCCGTCGGTCCGCTCGAGCGCGGCCCGCCAGGCCATCGCCGTCTCCGCGGCGTCGCCGGGACGAATCATGACCATGTTGGGGATCGAGCGGAGAAGCGTCAGGTGCTCGACCGGCTGGTGGGTGGGTCCGTCCTCGCCGACGCCGATCGAATCGTGCGTGAACACGTATGTCACCGGCAGCTTCATGATTGCCGCGAGCCGCATCGCCGGTTTCATGTAGTCGGCGAAGACGAGAAACGTGCTGCCGTACGGCCGGAAGCCGCCGTGCGCCGCAATCCCGTTGAGGATCGCGGCCATGCCGTGCTCCCGGATTCCCCACGCGAAGCTCTGCCCGACCGCCGTCGCGCTGTTCATGGTCGAGTGCTTGAGCAGCGTGCCCGTACTGCCGGCGAGGTCGGCTGAGCCTCCGACCAGATTGGGAATCGCGGCGACCAGAGCAGCCAGCGTCGTGCCGCTGGCTTGGCGGGTCGCCAGCGCGTCCTTGGGCCCGAACGCCGGCAGGACGGTGTCCCAGTCGACGGTGATGGTGCCGGCGAGCGCGGCCTCGAGCTCGCGAGCCAGCTCGGGCTCTGCCGCCCGATAGCCCGTGAGCGTGGCGTTCCATTCCGCGAGGAAACCGTTGCCCCGGGGAACGCAGCGCCCCATGTCCTCCCGCGCCTCGTCCGGCACGAAGAACGGCTCGGCGGGCCACTCGAGGATCTGCTTGGTCTTGGCGACTTCGTCCCTGCCTAACGGTGCGCCGTGGGCCTCGGACGTATTCTGCTTGGTCGGGGCAGGGTAGCCGATGATCGTGTTGAGCACGATGAGGGTCGGGCGCTCGGCGAGACCGGCCGCGTCGGCCAGCGCGGCGTTGATCGCGTCGAGGTCGTTGCCGTCGCCGACCTTGAGAACCCGCCAGCCATACGCCTCGAACCGGCGGCCCACATCCTCGGAGAACGACAGGCTGGTTCCGCCGTCGATCGTGATCCGATTGTCGTCGTAGATCAGCGTGAGCTTGCCGAGCCCGAGATGGCCGGCGAGGGACGCCGCCTCGCTCGCCACGCCTTCCATCAGATCGCCGTCGCTGACGATCCCCCAGGTCCGATGATCGATGATCTCGTGTCCGGGCCGGTTGAAGCGGGCCGCGAGAAGCCGTTCGGCGATGGCCATGCCGACGGCGTTGCCGACCCCTTGCCCGAGGGGACCGGTCGTCGTCTCCACGCCCGCCGTGTGACCGCGCTCCGGATGGCCGGGCGTCTTCGAGCCCCATTGGCGGAAGTTCTTGATCTCCTCAAGCGTGAGATCGTAGCCGGTCAGGTGGAGCAGACTATAGAGCAGCATCGAAGCGTGGCCGCACGAAAGCACGAACCGATCCCGGTTCGCCCAGCTCGGGTCGGCGGGCGCGTGGCGGAGATGCCGAGTCCACAGGAGATAACCGACCGGAGCCAACGCCATCGGTGTGCCCGGATGACCCGACTGGGCTTGTTCGACGGCGTCCATCGCGAGGGTGCGGATGGTGTTGATGCTCTGCCAGGCGCGATCATCGAGGGTTTGATGAGGAGCGGCGGGCAGCGGACGCGCGGTCTTGACCGGCAAACGCGCTCCTTCTTTTCGAGTGGTGGTCGGTTTGCGGCGGTAGGACGCCCAATAGTAATTCGGAAGTCGGAAATCGGAAATTGGAAGTCGGGATGCTGCGGAGGGTCCCTTTCGGGTGGCCGCCTCGTCGCTGAAATCGTGGTCTGACAGCCGATTCCCGACTTCCGGCTCCCGACTTCCGAATCAGCCCCCGGCCCGATTACATTAGTGCCAGTGCCACGAACGTCACATAAACACCCCCGTAAGTCGCCCGAGCTCTCCAGCTCACGGACTCTCCGCCGCTCCGGCGGGCGCTCCTACCAAGCTCATCGCGACTGGTTACTGAGCCTCCACGGCCCCGTCTGCGCCTATTGCGGCGAGACCGGCGCTGCGGATGAAGTCACCCTCGATCACGTCCGTCCCCGGCGCGGCCAGACCGCGTACGACCGGCCCGACAACCTCGTTCTCGCGTGTTCCAGCTGTAATTCCGCCAAGGCCGACATGCCGTTCCTGGCATTTCTGCTGGCCAGACGATCCCGTGGAGTGTTTCTTCTCCACTATGGTGATCACCTGTCGGACGGAATCAAGGACATCGTGCGGCAAGCGGTGGAACGCCCCCTGTTGCCGGTGGAGTGAACCAAACACCACCCCGGTCCCAGTTCCCGTTCCCAGCCCTATTCAACTGCCTCCCTGACAATCCGCTGCTGCTCCATCGCGTGCGCGGTCGGGTAACCTTCCGCTGGTGACGCGCGCTCCGGCCGCCCCGAATAGCCGAAGGTCGCTCGCGCCGGCAGGAGGGCGCGAAGTCGTGGCTCGATGTAGGTCCAGGCCCCCATGTTTCGCGGCTCCTCCTGGCACCAGACCACGCTCGCGACGTTCGGATAGCGGCTGAGGACCGCGGTGACCTCTTCGGCCGGGAACGAGTAGAGCCGCTCGACCCGCACCAGAGCCGAGCGCCGATCAGCGCGCTTATCGGCCTCGGCCATCAGATCGAAGTACACCTTGCCCGAGCAGAACACGATCCGAGTGACCGCGGCTTCTTTCCCGGCCACCGCTGGATCGTCGAGCACCGGTTGGAATCGGCCCGTCGTGAGATCGTCGATTCGCGCGCCTGCCTGCGGCAGGCGGAGCAGGCTCTTCGGGGAGAAGACGATCAGCGGCCGCTGCCGGTTCCGCCGCGCCTGGCGCCGGATCAAGTGGAAATACTGGGCCGAGGTGGTGCAGTTAGCGATTCGAATGTTGTTCTCGGCGGCGAGCTGAAGGAACCGCTCCAGCCGCGCGCTCGAGTGCTCCGGTCCCTGGCCCTCGTAGCCATGGGGGAGAAGCAGCGTGAGCCGGGTCGTGACGCCCCACTTAGCGAGCCCCGCGGCGATGAACTGATCCACGATCACCTGTGCGCCGTTGATGAAGTCGCCGAACTGCGCCTCCCACAACACCATCGCATCGGGCGCCGCGGTGCTGTAGCCGTATTCGAAACCCAGCGTCGCAGCCTCGGAAAGCGGACTGTTGTAGACCTCGAATGTCGCGAGCGCTCCGGGGAGCCGTTGCATCGGGCAGATCGTCAGTCCGGTGACGGCATCATGGAGCACGAGGTGACGATGGCTGAACGTCCCACGCTCGGTGTCTTGTCCGGTGAGCCGGAGCGGGACTCCTTCGGTCAGGAGTGAGGCAAAGGCCAGCGCTTCCGCATGGCCCCAATCGATTCCGCCTTCGGGGCCCATCGCCGCGCGTCGCCGCTCCAGTTGCTTGCCAAGTTTCGGATGAACGATAAAGCCGTCGGGATACGTCAGCAGCTGCTCGTTGAGGGCAATCAGGGTCTCGGCCGAGACCGACGTGTCGGGCTCTTCACCGCGGACGACTTTGGCCGGTGGGGGCTCGACCGGCCTTACCTGCGCCAAGCTCGCCTTGAAGCCTTGTTGCACCTCCACCAGCCGCTGATACGCCGCGTCGTACCTCGCCTGCGCTTCCTCGTTCGTGAGCAGCCCCTCGCTCACCAGCAGCTTGGCATACAGCTCGCGCGCGGTCGGGTGGTTCTTGATCCGCTCGTACATCACGGGCTGGGTATAGGCCGGCTCGTCGCCTTCATTATGGCCGTGCCGCCGATACCCGACGAGGTCGACCAGAGCGTCGTTGTGAAATTTCTCCCGGTACATCATCGCGAGCCGGACCGACGCGAGGCACGCTTCGGCGTCGTCGGCGTTGACGTGGATGATCGGGATGTCGAACCCCTTCGCCAGGTCGCTGGCGTGCCGAGTGGAGCGGGCGTCGCTCATATCGGTCGTGAAGCCGACCTGATTGTTGGTGATGATGTGCATCGTGCCGCCGGTGCGATACCCGCGGAGCGCGTCCAGGTTGAGCGTCTCCTGCACGACTCCCTGCCCGGCGAACGCCGCGTCGCCGTGGATCACCAGGGGAAGCGCCGTCGTGGTGTCGTGATGCACTTCGCGGCCGCGGCGGTGGGTCTGTTTGGCGCGAGCCCACCCGTCGACCACCGGCCCGACGAACTCGAGGTGACTTGGGTTGTGGGCCAGCGTCACGGTGACCGTCTTGCCGCCCTTGGTGTGGTAGGCGCCCTCGGCACCGTGATGGTACTTGACGTCGCCGGTGCCTTCATCCTCCGACTCGCCCGCCGGCTTCTTGGAACCCTCGAACTCGGCGAAGATCGTGACGTACGGCCGGCCGACCGTGTGAGTGAGCACGTTGAGCCGACCGCGATGCGCCATGCCTAACACAACTTCGCGGGCTCCTTCGCCCGCCGCCATTTCGAGCACCAGATCGAGCATCGGGACGAGCAGGTCCACACCCTCGATCGAGAACCGCTTCTGACCGAGATAGGCCTTGTGGAGAAAGCGCTCGAAGGTCTCCACTGCGATCAGCCGATCGAAGAGCGCGAGCCGCTCCTCTTTCGTGAGCGGCCGGCGATGGGCACCGGTCTCGATCACCTCGCGAAGCCAGACCCGCTGCTGATGGCTGCTGATGTGCTCCACTTCGTAGGCGATGGTCCCGCAGTAGGTCGCCCTGAGATTGGGAAACGCCTCGGCGAGTGTGGCACCGGGCACGGCGACTCGCAGCACGTTCACCGGGATTCGGGCCATGACCTCGGGCGTAAGACCGAGGGGAATGGGATCGAGCGCGGGGTCGCCGACCGGCTCGCTGCCTAACGGGTCGAGGTGGGCCGCGAGATGGCCATGGGTGCGGTGCGCCTTCACCAGCGCCATCGCTGCGGCGACTTGGCTCAGGACCTCCATCAGCACGCCCGGGCTGGGCGCGGTGCTCGAAGGCGGAGCGGTCTTGGCGTCCGGTCCGACTACCGCTCCGGGTTGAACGCCGAGCGAGCCGGCGATGCCGGTGTAGAAGTCCTGGCCTCCGTGAAGCAGCTCCTCGACGGTCCGGAGAAAGCTCCCCGACTCGGCCCCCTGGATCACCCGGTGATCGTAGGTGCTCGTCACCATCATCACCTTGCTCACGCCGAGCTCGGCGATCCGCTCCGGCGGAGTCGTGGCGAATTCCGGCGGCAACCGGATCGCTCCGACCGCGATGATGCTCCCCTGGCCTGCCATCAGACGGGGAACGGATGCGACCGTTCCGAGGCCGCCGGGGTTCGTCAAGGTCATCGTCGCGCCCGCGAGATCGTCCGGCATGAGCTTGTTGGTCCGGGCCTTCTCCACCGCGAGATCGTACGCGGCTTGGAACTCGACGTAGCTCATCTGGTCGGCGTGCTTGACGACGGGAACGACGAGCCCCCGGCTACCGTCCTTCCGCTCGACGTCGACTGCGAGACCGAGGTGGACGCCATCCGGTGTGACCCGGTAGGGCTGCCCCGCGATGGTCGTGATCGTCTGGCACATGACCGGATGCTGTATGGCGGCCCTTACCAGCGCGTAGCCGATCAAGTGCGTGAACGAGAGCTTCTCGGAGCGGCCCGCAGCCTTGAGCCCCGCGTTGAGCGCCGCACGAGTTTCTTCGAGCGTCTTGACCGAGAAATCCCTGAAGGTTGTGGCTGTGGGAACGGCCAGGCTCTCGTTCATGTTCTGAACGAGCCGGGCCGCCGGTCCTTTGATCAGGACCGCATTCGAGGGGACATGACTGTCCTGGCCTGCTGCCGGGGCCGCTGCTCGTCCGTTCCCGCTCCCCGATCCGCTGCTCACGGGAGCAGGTGGTCGCTCGCCGATCCGGCCGCTCTCGAACAGCTGCCGCCATTCCGCGCCCACGGACGTCGGGTCGCGGAGATACTCCTCATAAAGCGCTTGCGCAAAACCCGCGTTGGCGGTCTCGAAAACGTTCGGGTCCTTGAGCTGATCAGTCATGAGAATCCATCGTCACCCGGGCGGTACCGCGGCCCGGCCTGGTCCTAAGTGTAGGTGCCGGAAGGAAGATAGACGGTGGGAAACGGCCGGGCGACTTACGGGCGAGCCGGTTCCGCAGCTCCTTCCCCGGCCTTTCCCCCGATTTCCCTTAAGTATCGATCGACCTCCTCGCTCCTGCGCGATTCGCTCCACTGGAGCTCCGTCGCCATCAGCCCGGCAACTCCGTCCGCAGCTTCGCGGCCTTGGTCATTCGTCTCATATCGGAGGTGAATCCGGCGGGTCATCACGTCGTCGAGCCGCCGGGCGAATTCGCGCCGCACCGCGTGAACGACTTGAGCCCCAATCGCCGGGTGACCGGGATGGACCGGGCCGGCCAGCGCCCGATTGGCGGTTATGAGGCGGGCCACGTCGGGCATTTCCGATCCATAGAGCCGGAGAAGGTGCTCGCTGGTGTGCTCCGAAAGGCCGAACTCGGCGCCGAGCCGAAGCGCCTGGACGAGCGGGAAGTCTTTTCCCCCTGGAAGCGGTTCGGTGGCGGTGCGGGACCGGGTCGGCCTCCGTGGCGCGCCCGTACTGCTCAGTATCGCGGTCGCCTCATCCACTACCTCCACGGCCATTCGTCGGTACGTCGTGAGCTTGCCGCCGGCAACGCTCAACATCCCGCCGGACCCGCGCAATATTCGGTGCTCCCGGGAGACCTCGCTTGCGCCGAGCGTGGGGTCGGCAGCGATGAGGGGCCTGAGGCCCGCCCACGATGCTGTGACGTCTTCGGGTGCGAGGTGGGCGCTGGGAAAGAGCGCGTTGAGTGAGCGGAGGAGGTATTGCACGTCGGGCTCGGTCGGTTCGACCTGTTCGGGCGATTCTTCGGTGTCCGTGTCGGTCGTTCCGATGTAGGTCCGATCGCCCCAAGGAAGCACGAACATGACGCGTCCATCGAGCGGGCTCAGGAAGGTGATCGCGTGATGGTGGCCGACCTTGGCGCGCGGGACCATGACGTGAGAGCCCCGAGTCGGGCGGAGAACTGGCGGGGCGTTCGGGTCTTCCAGCCGGCGAATCCGGTCGCACCAGGGGCCGGTTGCGTTGATGACGAGGCGGGCTTCGATCCGGGCGCCCGCGCCGGTCAGCGTGTCACGGACGACTGCACCCGCAACCCGCCCCGCCATCACGTTCAGCTCGATCACCTCCATGTAGTTGACCAGCGCCGCCCCGGCGACGGCTGCGGAGCGGGCGGTCGCAAGCGTCAGGCGGGCGTCGTCGCATTGGGCGTCCCAATACATGGCACCCCCGGTCAACCCACGCTCCCGAAGCAGAGGCTCGAGGTCGAGAAGGGCTCGCTTGCCCAGACTCCGGTGGGCGCGCACATTTCCGCCCAGGGCAAAGAGATCGTACAAGGCCATACCGGCGGCGAGCTTGAGTCGGGAAACCCGGTCGCCGCGGAAGACGGGGAACAGAAACTCCATCGGGCGCACCAGATGTGGGGCGGTGCGGAGGAGTATCTTCCGCTCGGCCAGCGACTCGCGGACCCGGTGCCACGCTCGCTGTTCGAGGTAGCGGAGACCGCCGTGAATCAGGCGGCTCGAGCGCGAGCTGGTTCCGCTCGCGAAGTCCCCGCGCTCGGCGAGCGCCACGGAGAGTCCGCGCAGCGCGGCCTCTCGTGCGATCCCGGCTCCGGTTGCGCCGCCTCCGATGATGAGGAGGTCGTGGCGCTTTTGTCCGAGGTCCCAAACCGTCGCTCGCGAAAAAGGATTCATCGTCTGACTCCGGTCACCTACGAACCCCCGCTGTCCTTTGAGGAACGGCCGAGCTACTGGTTCTCTGCTCACGCTGCGCTGATTCGTCCGGGGATGCGCGTGTTGGACGTCGCGTGCGGTTCCGGGCGACACGCGCTCGCGGCGGCCGGGCGCGGGGCCAGCGTGGTGGCGATTGATCGAGATCCGGACCGGCTCGCCGCGGGCCGCAAGGCCGCGCTCAAGCACGGTCATTCCATCGAATGGATCCAAGCCGATCTCGAGAAGTCGTGGCCCACGATCGGCGGGTTCGACTTCGTGCTCGTGTTCAACTATCTGGACCGGCCCCGGATGGCGTCGGTGATCGAGCGGGTCGGACCGGGCGGCCACTTGCTCATGGAAACCTTTCTCGAGGCCCAGAAGCATCTCGGCTGGGGCCCGCAGAGCGAGAGTCACCTGCTTCGCTACGGCGAGCTCGGGACGCTCGTGGCGCCGCTCGAGGTGATCTACGGCCGCGAGGCGTTCGAGCCGGCGGACAACAATCAGTGGGCGGCGCTCGGCAGCGTGCTCGCGGTTCGCAGGTCGTAGGGTGGTCCAGGTCCCGCGTGCTCGCCAGGCGGTGATCGTGGCGGGGGCTCGGACCCCGTTTGCCAAGAGCGGCACCGTGCTCAAAGATGCCACGGGCGTCGCGATGGCGCGCCATGCCGCTCGCGAGCTGCTCTATCGTAGCGGCATCGACGGCGCGGAGATCGACGAAGTCATCTTCGGGCAGGTCGTCCAATCGGTCCTCGCGCCCAACGTGGCCCGCGAGGTCTCGCTGCTCCCCCAGCTTCCCAGGAACATCCCCGCGTACTCGCTCAACCGTGCCTGCGCATCGGCCGGAACCGCGGTCACCGCGGCGCACGACCAGATCGTCCTCGGCCACGCCGACTGCATTCTCGCCGGCGGCGTCGAGTCGCTGAGCGACGTGCCGATCCTCCACTCGAAGCGGTTCGCTCGGATGCTGGTTGCCGCAAGCAAGGCAAAGTCGGTACCGGCCCGGCTCGCGATCTTCTCGAAGATGCGGCTGCGCGACCTCGTCCCGGTCTCCCCAGCGATCGTAGAGCCATCGACCGGCGAATCGATGGGCCAGTCCGCGGAGAAGATGGCCAAGGAGAACGGGATCACCCGCGAGGCGCAGGACCGTTATGCGCTCATGAGCCATCAGCGGGCCGCGGCGGGCACGGCGGACGGCAGGCTCACCGCGGAGATCGCGCCGTGGTTCGGCGGACCGGCGATGGACGAGGTGACCACCACCGACAACGGGATCCGGCCCGACAGCAGCCTCGAAGCGCTGGCGGCGCTCCGGCCGGTGTTCGACCGGAAGTACGGCTCGGTCACGGCGGGGAACGCTTCCCCGCTCACGGACGGTGCCGCCGCCGTGCTGGTGATGGCGCGGGAGAAGGCGGAAGCGTTAGGCATGCGGCCGCTGGCCGCGATCAAGTCCTACGCCGTGGCGGCCGTGGACCCCGGCTGGCAGCTCTTGTCGGGGCCGGCCTGGGCCGTCCCGACGGCCCTCGACCGCGCCGGCATCGCGCTGGCGCAGTGCGGGCTGGTGGAGATCCACGAAGCGTTCGCGTCCCAGGTTCTCTCGAACGTGCTCGCGTGGGGCTCGCAAGCCTGGGCCGAGCGGGTCGGACGCTCCGCGCCGGTCGGCGAGATCGACTGGGATCGGACCAACGTGATGGGCGGTTCGATCGCGATCGGTCACCCGTTCGGCGCGACGGGTGCCCGGCTGGTGACGACGCTCGCCAACGAGATGGTTCGCCGGGACGTCGAGTTCGGGCTGATCTCGATCTGTGCGCAGGGCGGGATGGGGTTGGCGATGGTGCTGGGTAGGGAATAGGGAATCGGGAATCGGAAGTTGGAAGTCAAGAAATCGGCAATCGGAGACCCGGAACCGGCATCCAATTCCCGATTCTCGATTCCCCCTTGGCGAAAGCACCAATGACCGCAATCACTCAAACCGCCGGGCCTAACGGAGTCGCGATCGTCACGCTCGACGTTCCCGGCGAGGCGGTAAATAGTTTTGGCGCGAGCGCGATTGGCGAGTTCGAGTCGATGTTGCAACGGCTCGCCTCCGATGCGAGCGTGCGCGGGGTTGTCCTGATCTCGGGAAAAGCGGACAACTTCATCGCGGGCGCCGACATCAAGCAGTTCGTCGCGCTCAACAGCGCCGACGAAGGTGAAGCGCTGAGCCGGGCCGGGCAGGAGTTTGTTGGCCGGGTCGAGG
>JBDTOH010000092.1:0-13233 GCA_039933355.1 Gemmatimonadota bacterium
GGCGGCTTGCCGGGGCCGGTCGCGCTGAGATCCTGCCCCCAGCTCCGATACCCCTTCTCGCACCGAAGCGAGTCCATCGCGTGGTAACCTACCAGCCTCGGCGCCGGGCCCCCGCCCTCACTCATTACAACGTCGAACACTCCCGTCGCGAACTCGGTCGGGATATACAGCTCCCAGCCCAGCTCGCCGACGTAGCTGATCCGCTGGGCCCAGACCGGCGCGGAGCCTATGGTGACATGCCGCCCCGACCCAATCCGGAATCCGGCATTGGAGAGGTCGGCCTCGGTGAGGCGGGAGAGGAGCGCCCGAGACCGAGGCCCCATCACACCGAGGACACGCGATGTTGCCGGCTTCCGTGACCACTCCGGCCACCGCGCCGGCTTGTTGCCTAACGTCGATCACCGGCACGTCCTCGACGAGCCGCGCGCCCCGCCCGCGGGCTGCTTCCGCGAGCGCCAAGGCGGTGTCGCCGGGCCGGGTCCAGCCGTCCCGCTCGAGGTACACGCCGCCCTCGAGGTCGTCGGTGCGCAGCAGCGGCCAGCGGGCGGCGGCCTCCGCTGGGCTCAGCACGACGATCTCAACGCCCAACGCCTGCGCCATCGACGTCAACCGTTTGAGCTCCACCATGCGCTCGGCCGTCCGCGCCACGTAGAGCCCGCCGCATTGGCGAAACCGGTCGGTCGGCCGGTCTCGGCTTCGAGCGTGGGGTAGAGGTCGAGTGCGTACCGGGCGATGCGGATCTGGCTCGCGGTGCTCCGCAGCTGACCGACCAGTCCGGCTGCGTGCCATGTGGTCCCCGACGTCAGCGCCCGGCGCTCGAGCAGCACGACGTCGGTGCAGCCCGAGCGGGTCAGGTGGTACGCGACCCTCGAGCCGACCATGCCGCCGCCGATGATCACCACGCGGGCCGCGCTCGGGCGGGCCTCGGTCATGGGCGGCGGGCTCCTCTCCCGCTCCGCTCCCCTGGTCGTTCGTCCCCGGCCCCCTCTATCTTACGCCCGCGAGAAGCCCGAGTGGCGGAATGGCAGACGCAGTGGACTCAAAATCCACCGCCGGCAACGGCGTGCGAGTTCGACTCTCGCCTCGGGCACTAGAGCGAACGCGAAAGATGAGGCGCCATCGGCCTAACGCCCGTGGCGCCGCTTTCTTTGAGTCGAGTGACGAGGGCCACCGAGCTTCCAGTCTTCCAACGATCGGCCTCCCGCGCGGCTCCAATACCGGGCGATTGTTCTCACTCTAATCTCAAGGGCTCCCGACATGTCTCACCGCTCGCTCCTGCTCGGCGGCGTCTTTGCGACCCTGACCTTTTTGTCGCTGTCCTCATCCTCGCCGCGGCAGTCCCGGGCTATAGCCATGTTCGCCAGACGGTGAGCGAGATCGGCATGCAAGGCTCCCCGGTCGCCACGCCGTTTACGATCGCCTTCTTGCTGACAGCGGGGCTCCTACTGCTGTTTGCCGCCGGCCTGTACACGTACGCAACGCACACCGGAGCCTCCACGCTGCCGGCATACTTCGTCGCGGCGTTTGGCCTCGCTCTGACCGGCTTGGCGCTCTTTCCCTCGCCCAATCCATGGCACAATCGGTTTGGGCTCTCGCTGACTGTTGGTTACTTGAGCCCGGCGGTGGTGGCGATCGCATGGCGCCGCGCGGCCGGTCTCGCCGATCTCGTCCGAATATCGTGGGTCGCATTCGGGCTGGTGGTCGCGGCGATCGCGCTCAACCTTCTCCCGGCGTTCCTGCCGGTCGGGGCAGCGTACCAGGAGCACTATGGCCTGGTACAGCGCGCGCTCTGGGTCGCATTTCTCGGTTGGTGTAGCTGGACCAGCGTCGTGCTCTACCGGCGCAGCGGCTCGCTCGCATAACCCGCTCTACGAGGACCGCAGGAGTCGCCTATTTTCGCGGCGCCGCGCCCGCTGCCGCGAGCCGCTCGAGCACCTCGCCGAGCTGCCGGATCTCATCGCCGTAGCGGGCCCAGTCCCCCCCTCGCTGTGCATCGAGCGCCGCCTGATACCGGCGCCGGGCCTCGGCCGCCAGGGTCCGCAGCTCTGCGTCGCCGATCGCGGGCACGGCGGCGGTTGCCACAGCCGCGGCAGGTTGGTTCCCCGCCCCGGCTTGGCCGCCGAACAATTGCGCCAACGCGGCGTCCAGCGTCTCCGACATCACCACCTGATTCTTATAGGCGACTACGACCCGCTTGAGCTCGGGAATCCGGCCGCCTTCCGCTCGGAGGTAGAGCGGCTGGACGTAGATGAGCGACTGCTCGATCGGAATCACCAGCAGGTCCCCGCGAATCACCTGGGAGCCGCGCTGATCCCACAGCGATACCTGTCGGGAGATCTCTGTGTCCTGATTGATCCGATTCTCGATCTGCTGCGGGCCATACGCGAGACTTTGCCGCGAGAGCCGGTACACGCGGAGCTTCCCATACACATCGCCGTCGTTTCGCGCCACCATCCACGCAGCCAGGTTGTCCTTGCCCCGCGGCGTGAACGGCACCATGTAGATGAACTCTGCCTGCTTCTCGTCCGGCAAGCGCATGACGATGTGGCGCATGAACGGAACCGACGTGCCCGAGTCGGCGACCACCGGGATCTGCCACTGATCCTCGCGGTGGTAGAAATCTTCCGGCGCCTCCATGTGATACGTCGTGTAAAGGCTGGCCTGCACCCTGTAGATGTCGTCGGGATATCTGATGTGGGCGCGGAGGTCGGCGGGCATGCTGTCGAACGGGACGAAAATGCCCGGGAACACGCGGGCCCAGGTCTTGATCAGGGGATCGGCGGGCGCACTCACATAGGCGGTGAGCGAGCCGTTGTACGCGTCGATCACCAGCTTCACGCTGTTCCGCAGGTAGCTGGTGCCGTCACCTAACCGCTGAGCGTATGGATAGGCATCGGAAGCGGTGTACGCGTCGGCGATCCATTGGAGCCGGCCGTCGGCGGTGATCACGAGATAGGGATCGCGATCGAAGCGCAAGAACGGAAGCGCCTGCCGGGCCCGCTCCGCGATGCTCCGATAGTAGAGCACCCGGCTGTCGTTCGTGATGTCCTGCGACAACAAGATCTTCGAGGAGCCGAACCGCACCGCCAGCACCAGGCGGCGGAAAAGATTGCCGACCTTCACACCACCGCTGCCCTCGTAGGACGCGTAGACGTTGGCCTCGCCTGAAGGGTGGTCGAACTCCCTCTGCTTGGTGCCGACGAAGACGAACTCGTCCGCCAGCTCGCCGTAGTAGATCTGGGGCCGGGTGATCTTGAGCGACACCTTCGAAGT
Organism: Gemmatimonadota bacterium; assembly: GCA_039933355.1. Lineage (GTDB taxonomy): Bacteria > Gemmatimonadota > Gemmatimonadetes > Gemmatimonadales > GWC2-71-9 > SHZU01. The sequence goes on from JBDTOH010000092.1 coordinate 3,274, forward strand.
CGGCGGCAGATCCTGGATGAATAGGACCGGCAGCCCTTCCGTCGTGACCTGATTGACCGGGCTCAGCGTAAGCCCCATCCCGTGAGTGAAGGTCAGGTGCTCGTTGATGAAGGTTCTGGTCGGGAGCGACGCCGGATTGAGCTCCCGCGGCGAGAGCAGCACCTGGCGATACTTCCCGTCGATCCAGTAGCGGTCGTCGTCCACGGAGATGAAGTCGTAGTAGGTTCGGATCTCCTGCAGCTGGCCGAACGTCTGCAGCAACGGCTCCCGGTCCCACAACCGCACGTTCTCGATGGTCGGCGCGTTCGCCCGGATATCCACCGCCGTCAGATCGGCTTCGCCGCTCAGCTCCCGGGTATCTACGCTGTCGATCCCCCAGGCCGCCCGGGTCGCAGCGATGTGATACCGCAGGTAGGGTGTCTCGCGGGTGAGCTCCGTCGGGGCGACCAGAAATTTCTGCATCGCAAGCGGAAGGAGGCCGCGTCCCACCACCGCCACCGCGATGTATCCGCCCACGGCCCAGAGCCCGTAGCGAGCCAACTCCCGCCTAACACCGCCGATCAGGACCACGACCGCGCCGAGCGCGGCGAGCACGGCCGTCACCCGGAGCGCCGGCAGCCGGGCATGCATGTCGGTGTAGCTCGCGCCGACCAGGGGCCCCGTGGTGGAATAGACCAGCCGCGGGATATCGACCATCCAGAGGCTGGCCGCCGTGAGGAGAAACAGCACCGCGACCAGGATGGCGAGGTGCAGCCCGGCAGACGGCTCGAATCGGATCCGGCGGGGCCGAATGATGATGTCCCCTCGCAGCCAGTAGAGCGGCAGCACCAGCACCAGCGCGGTGGTGACGAGACCGGACAGAAAGCTGAGCAATGCCGCCAGGCCCGGCAGCACAAAGACGTAGAAGCCGACGTCGCGTGAGAACGCCGGGTCGGCGATGCCGAACGGAGTCCGGTAGATCAGCCGGAGCACGACGTCCCAGGCCGGCGTCGCTGCGAGCCCGGCCAAGAAGCCGAGTACCAGCGAAACGGGGAGACTCAGGCGGCGGAGCGTGGCAGGGATATTCAGATTCGGGACCGACTCCCCGAGCTGAAGGACGATCGGGTTGGGAACCAGCCCTTGCTGTGCAGTCCGCAGGTTGAAGTACAGCACGACCGCGGTGAGGGTCCCCGCCGCCACGAACAGGATGGATCGAGTGCTCGCCTCCCGGACGAAGACGATCTCATACCCTACCTCTCGAAACCACCACCAATCGGTAAGAAACCCGCTCAGGATGGGAAAGGCGAAGAACAGCGCCGCGAGAACGGCGATGACTACGAGCAACACTACTTGGCGTCGGTGCACGGCAGCATCCTCCAGACACGGAGCATCGCGGACCCGGCGAGGAAGTTCAAGGCCCTGATGCCAAGCGGCGGGGTCGGGTATCATTGGCGGAGTCGGAAATGGAAGTCGGGCACGAGCGAGACCTGGAGGTTCCTTGACGGCGAATCCGCGCAGTTCGATTCATCTCTGGCACGATATCGCGACGGGAAGCGAGCCGCCTAACCTGGTCACGGCCGTCATCGAGATTCCGAAGGACTCGCAGAACAAGTACGAGCTCGACAAGGAGCTCAACCTCTTCCGGCTCGACCGCGTGCTCCACAGCGCAGTGCACTTCCCCGGCGACTACGGCTTCCTGCCTCGCACACTCGCCGAAGACAACGATCCTCTCGACGTACTCGTCGTAATGACCGTTCCTGTGTTCACTGGATGCCTGATCGAGGTCCGCCCGGTCGGCGTGTTCTATCTCGTCGACAAGGGCGAGAATGATGAGAAGGTGCTCGCTGTGCCGGTCCGCGACCCGTACACTCGCGACGTGCTCGACCTCGACCAGCTTCCCAAGCACGCGCTGCTCGAAATCGAGCACTTCTTCCTCATCTACAAGGATCTGGAGGGAGTGAAACGGCACCAGCAGGAAAGCAAAGGATTCGGCGACGCGGCCGACGCGAGGCGGGTCGTCCTCCGGTGCATGGAGCGTTATGCCGACCACGACAGCGCCGCCTCGAACGGCTGAGGCAACGCCGGACTTCCGCTAGGGCCGCAACCGCGGCCGCCGTCCGGCCGCCTCCTGTCGCTCCGCGCGCACTTCCTGAATTCTCTGGAGGAACCGGTCCCGGAGCAGCACGTATTGACCCCGCTGGACTGGGCTCAGCACCGCGGACAGATCCTTGAGCTCATCGCGGAACGTCTGCGCGTACCCGATTCGAGCGCTGGTCATCGCGTCGACGAGCCGAGTGACAGAATCAGGATTCGCCGCAACGCCCGGACGCATCGTAGCCACTAAACTCTGTCGCAGCCGCCGATCCTCGCGCTCCATCGCCCGCCGCTTCCCGGCCCACGTTCCCAGTATCACCCGGACCTTTCCGCTCTGGTCGTCCGTGAGACCGAGATCGAGGCTCAGCCGCTCAGCAAAGCGATCCTCGATCAGCAGCCGAAGCCGCTCGGCCCGCACCGGATCGTCGGTCGCGGCGGAATCCTGGGCAAAGAGCGGGATCGCCGCCCCCGTCAGGAGAGATACCAGCAACCAGGCTCGTCGTCCCATGTCATCCCTCCAAGGAGTGCAACAGGCGCTCGAGCTCACTCGGCGTAAGGTCGCCGATCGCGGGATCAGCGGTCGCTCCGGCCGTGCCCTCGATCTCGACCGATCGGAGCACTTCCTCCAGCTCGTCGGCGTTGAGGTCGTCCAGCTCGTGCAGCACCTCGACCGCCCGAGGTTGCTCGCGGTCCGGCCTGGGCGGCCCCGGCCGCACCACGAGGATCAGCGCCGCCGCCGCCGCGAGTCCCACACCCCACTGAGCCGCGATCCGGAGGATGCGGCTTCGAGCGCGCGGCGGCTCGGTCTTCAGGCGTTCCGTCACACGGGCAGCGAGGGCGGAGCCGTCGAGCGAGATCGACTTCCCGAGCCCCGCGGCGATGACCACAACTTTCCACTCCTTGGCGCAGTCACCACACCCAACCAAGTGAGCTTGCTCCTCGGCGGTCCAGGGATCGCCCCCATGCACCACCGCGACCATTCGATCGGATAGACGCCCGCAGGGGGTCATCGCGCCAGCTCCTTCAACCGCTTGACGGCATGATGATAGTGGACCCTCGCGGCCCCGGGAGAGGTCCCCAACGCCGCACAGATCGCGTCATATGCCATGCCCTGATTCACCCGCATCAAGAAAACCTCACGCTGCAGACGAGGAAGCCGGCCGATCGCATCGATGAGAAGGGCCTCCAACTCATTGGCCCCCGCTTCACCCTCTGGACTGGCGCTATCGGGAAAGTCATGATCCTCGATCGGCACCATGATCCGGCCGCGCCGGCGGCGAAACTGGTCCTTGAGAAGATTGCCCGCGATTCGAAACAGCCAACCCCTGAACGTCCCATCGCCTCGCCAAGTCCCCAGCGACCGAAACGCGCGGATGAATGCTTCCTGGGCAAGGTCTTCAACGTCCGCGTCCGGCGCTCCCGACGCGGCCAGATACCGGCCCAACTGGGTCGCGTGACGGCGCACCAATTCGGCGGCCGCGGCCTCATCACCGGTTTGGTAAGCGGCAGCCAGAGCCGCATCAGTTTCTGGTGATTCATCGGCCCGAGGGGTCATCCGTTGCCCGAAACGACGCAAATTATGAAGAGACGTTAAGTTAGCGGACTCCGATATCGGATAAACCCCGGAGCCTCGGCTGCCGGGGTAGGTCATCCCGAGCACCGTCGATCGTGCAACCAGCATCCCCGAGAGGTGCGCACTAGATGCCTTTCTGTACAACGTCTTACGCCTATGGATCTCAGGTATACTCTGACTAGCTATGGAAATAGTACCGCCTGACATCCTGGCCCACCGCGGCGTCTCCGGCCACTACTATGAGAACTCGCGTGCCGCCTTCCGCGCCGTTCGGCAATTTGGCGCGGACGGCGCCGAGCTCGACATTCACGCGACCCGGGACGGCAAGCTGGTCGTTCACCATGATCTGGCGGTTGCCGGAGTGGGCGAGATCTCTGAGCTGGACTGGTCCTCGCTTCGCGAAGTCCGGCTCCCCAACGGCGAGCCCCTGCCGCTACTCCATGAGGCCCTGGAACACCTTGCCGGATTGGTGGCCTGGATCGAGGTCAAGGCCCTTCCCGCCCGCTTCGATCGGCTCCTGCTCGAGGCGATCGACAGGTCCGGCACGCCCGAACGGTGCGCGGTTCACAGCTTCGACCATCGGATCATCCGCCGCCTTGGAGAGCAAAGGCCAGCCCTCCGGCGCGGGGTGCTATCCGCGAGCTACCCGATCGAGCCCGTAACCCCGATCCGGTCCGCAGGAGCCGTCGCGCTCTGGCAACAGGCCGACCTCATCGACGCCGATCTGGTCGCACTGGTTCATGCGGCCGGAGCAGAGATCGTTGCCTGGACCGTGAACGATGCCGGCGTAGCGGCCAGGCTCGCGGCGGTCGGCGTCGATGCGTTGTGCGGGAACTACCCGGAGCGGCTGGTCAGCCGGTAGATTGTGGCGCACCCCGATGACCAACCCATCAGACAACCGGAAGCGTCCTACTTGAGGCTGATTCCGAGAAACCTGTTCCCAGGGGCTTTGCTCGCGGGCCTTGCGGCCTCGCCGGTCGCAGCGCAGTCGGCGCCCAAGACCGCCGCGATCGCCCTCGACTTCCGCTCGCTCAGTCCCCGCCGCGACAGCTTTGCCGTCATCGTTCAGAACGTGCCGCTCGGTTGGATGCGGGCCGTTGTCGAACGGACGGCAAAGGGCTTCACATACACGGAGGATACAGAGATCGGCTCCTTGATCGAGCAGCATACGGTCGTGGAGATGGGCCCGAGTGGCGAGATCCGATCGGTTCGGCAACAAGGCAAAGTGCAGGGCGAACCGACCACGATCGCGCTCGACTACCAAGGCAGCCGGGTCAAAGGCAGCGCCAGCACGATCAGTCCGCAGGGCGCCAAGTCGGTCACGATCGACACGACGATTGCCGCCGGGACGATCGACGACAACGTGCTCTACGCGCTGTTGTCGATCCTCGATATGAAGCCGGGCGCGACCTGGACTTTCCCGGTCTTCAGCGGCAGCGCCGGCGAAACGATGCAGATGTCGCTCAGGGTCGCGGGAACCGACACCGTCGCCCTCGGCTCCGGCCCCGTGCCGGCATACCGGCTCGAGCTGTCCGGAGGACCGCAGCCCGCCACCTTTTTCGTGAGTACCGCGACGCCGCGGCGGCTGCTGAAGATCGCCCCGGCCGGCGCGCCCGTTGAAATTCTTCGAGTTCCCTAACGCGATAGAACGGAAGGAGTCCGGATGACAGGACGATGGTCGTTCGCGGCGGTGCTGGCGCTCCTCGGAGCCACCACCGCTGCCCCCCTCGATCTCAGAGCCCAGCGACCGGCTCGGCCGCGCCCGAAAGTCGCAGCACCGGCGCCCGATACTACCAAGAAGGCGCCGGTCGCGGCGGCCAAGGACACTGCGCGGTTCACCGACACGCTGAGCTTCGACCGGCCGCAATACCCCTCCGCCTATCGGCGCCGTCCTAACCCGCCAGTGCTGATCCGCAACGCGACGGTCATGACGGCCGCGGGCCAGGAGCTTACCGGCGCCTCGATCTTGTTCCAGGACGGCCGGATCACAACGGTGGGAGCGAACCTGGAGGCGCCGGCGGGCGCGCAGGTCGTCGATGGCACCGGCAAGTTCGTGACCCCCGGCATCATCGACACCCATAGTCACCTCGGCGTCTATTCGGCGCCGGGAACTCAGGCGGAGAGCGACGGCAACGAGGCGACCAACCCGGTGACCGCCGAGGTCTGGGCCGAGCACTCGATCTGGCCGCAAGACCCGCAGATTCCTCTCGCGATCGCGGGCGGGGTCACGGTCGCGCAAATCCTGCCCGGCTCTGCCAACCTGATCGGGGGTCGTTCCGCCATCATTCGAATGATTCCTGCGCGGACCGTCCAGGAGCTCAAATACCCCGATGCACCCTACGGGATGAAGATGGCGTGCGGCGAGAATCCCAAGCGTGTCTACCAGCAGCGCGGCCCCTCCACCCGGATGGGCAACATGGCCGGCGACCGCGCCGCGTTCATCCTGGCTGAGCAGTACAGGCTGAAGTGGGACAAATGGCAGAGAGACCGCAAAGGCGACCCACCGGCCCGCGACCTCCGGCTCGAAACGCTCGCCGACGTGCTCCGCGGCAAGATCTTCGTGCAGAATCACTGCTATCGGGCTGACGAGATGGCCCAGATGCTCGACCTCGCAAAAGAGTTCGGGTTCACCATTCGCTCGTTCCACCACGGCGTCGAGGCGTACAAGATCGCGGACCTGCTGGCCACGGCAGGCACGGCCGCGTCGGTCTGGGCCGATTGGGGCGGGTTCAAGATGGAGGCGTTCGACGAGATCACCGAGAACCTGGCGCTCCTCCAGCAGGCCGGCGTCCGAACCATCCTCCACACCGACGATCCGAATGGAATTCAGCGAATGAACCAGGATGCAGCCAAGTCGATGTACGCCGGGATCCGCGCGGGCATCAACGTGACCCGGGATCAGGCGCTCCGGTGGATCACGGCGAACCCGGCATGGGTGTTAGGCATCGATCGGGCGACCGGGACGCTCGAGCCCGGGAAGACCGCCGACGTCGTGCTGTGGTCGGGCGACCCGTTCTCCGTCTACTCGAAGACGGAGAAGGTCTGGAACGATGGATGGCTGGTGTTCGATCGGAACGACCCGAAGCATCACTACTGGACTGACTTCAACCTGGGTCAGGCTGCGCCGGGGGTGGGGCGATGAACACACCACGGAAGGCAGCTAGGCGGCTAGGCGGCAAGGCGGCAGGGTCGCTCCGGTCCGCGGCGGCATTCCTGCTGCTCGGCGGCGGCGGTGGCCTAACGATCGGCTCCGCTCAGACGATTGCCATTACCGGCGGGACCGTATTTCCCGTTTCAGGGCCGAAGATCGAACACGGCACCGTCGTCATTACGAACGGAAAGATCTCGGCGGTCGGTGCAGCGGTCACCGTACCCGCCGGCGCGACGACGATCGATGCGACCGGAAAGTGGGTCACCCCTGGTCTCATTCACGCCGGCGCCAATGCCGGCGCCGGCGTCGCGAACCTCGGCGGGTTTGGTGAGGCAATCAGCAGGGGGACGTCAACGCATCCTTCAATCTGCTGCTGGGCGTCGATCCGGGGGCGTTCACCATCCCGATCGCGCGCACCGGCGGAGTGACCACCGGAATTCTGAGTCCGAATGGAACCCTCATCTCGGGCCAGGCGGTCGCGATCGATTTCGCCGGAGAGCGGGTCGAGGATATGACGGCCAAGTCCCCGGCCGCGATGTGGATCGACGTCACCGACGGGGCCAAGCAGGCAGGCGGCGGCTCCAGGGGCGGCATCATGGCACGGCTCCGAAAGATTTTCAACGAGGCCTTGGAGCAAAGCAAGAAAAAACCCGGTGCACCGGCCGGCGGCCCCAGCGGCGGCACTCCGGGCCCCGAGCTCGACGCTTTGGTTCCAGTGGTGACGGGCCAGCTGCCGGTTGCGTTCCAGGCGAACCGGAAGATGGACATTGAGAATGCGCTGAGGCTGGTTCAGGAGTTCAAGCTCAAGGCCATCATTCTGGGCGGCGCGGAGGGCTGGAAGATCGCCCCCGCTCTCGCGGCGGCTCAAGTTCCGGTGGCGCTCAGCCCCAATCAGGATATCCCTAGCTTCGACGCCCTCGGCACTCGCCTCGACAACGCGACGCTGCTGCGTCAGGCGGGAGTGACTGTGATTTTCGCCGGCGGCGATCCCGGCGGCGAGCGCAATCTCCGCTTCTCCGCCGGCAACGCCGTGCGGAACGGAATGACGTGGGACGATGCGCTCAAAGCGATGACGCTCTGGCCGGCGCAGGCGTTTGGGCTCACAGACTATGGAACGCTCGACGTCGGGAAGGTCGGAAATGTGGTGGTCTGGTCCGGCGATCCATTCGACTTCGCGTACGCGGCCGAAAAGGTAATCATCCGGGGCAAGGAGACCTCGCTCCGGACTCGCGAGAACGAGCTCCGCGATCGGTATCGTACGTTACCGGTGGATTACTACAAGCCGTAGTCGAGCGGGGAACGAAGCGCGGCAGCTGCACAGACTCGGGGAAGGACAAGCAGAAGCAGTCTCAGGAGCTCGATCCGAGCACCCGAGACTGCTTCTTTCGTTCGGTCCTACGGAGTCTCAGGCGGCGGAGGCGGGGCGGGCGGCTCCGGCGGTGCCGGAGGCGGAGTCGGCTCCCCCGATCGATCGTCGTCCTCGCGGATCTCTTCCAGATCACCATCGATCTTCGCGATCCGCCCGGTCACATCGTCCATCTGCGCGAAGATCGCGTCGAGCTCCGCCTGATTGACGTCGGTCCCCCGTTCCTTCTTGTAGACCATCATCCCCAGCTTGTACGCGATCTTTGCCCTGAGTCCGACCAGGGTGCTGCGCTCAACGTGGAGCTTGCTCGACTTCATCGCATCCTGGACCTTGTCGCCCAGCTGGTCCAGCTCTTCCTTCATCCGGTCGAAGATCGACGACATGGGAGCTACCTCGGAAAGGGGCACGACCTGGGAGTGCGTCAGGACGGCGCTTACTTCGGGCAAGTTTCAAACAAGAACGGGTGCCCGAACAGCGAGCACCCGTTAGGATAGCCGAACCACCAACCGATCAGGACGCTACCTGCACCGGCGGATAGACCGAGATCTTCTGGCGGCCTTTGTCTTTCCATTCGAACTTGACGACGCCGTCCACCAGCGCGAACAGCGTATCGTCCACGGCCCGCCCGACGTTCTTACCTGGGTGGAACTTGGTGCCGCGCTGCCGCACGATGATGTTGCCCGCAGCGACGCGCTCGCCGCCGTACTTGCGGACGCCGAGATATTGCGGATTGCTGCTCCGACCGTTCTTCGACGATCCGACGCCCTTCTTGTGAGCCATGGATCACCCCACTTTCACATCGATGATACGGACGTCGGTGTACTTCTGCCGATGCCCGGTCTTGCGGCGATAATTCTTGCGCCGCTTGAACTTGAAGACGTAGATCTTCTCGCCCTTGACCGTCCCGATCACCTCGGCTTCGACCGACGCGTTCTTGATGGTGGGCTGCCCGGCAAAGATGCTGTCGCCGTCGGACGAGAGGAGCACCTCGTCGAACGTGATCTTCGAACCGGGCTCCGCATCCATCAGCGGGAGCCGGACCGTCTTGCCCTTCTCGGCCTTGAACTGCTTGCCGAGGGCCTTGAATATCACATACATGAATTTGATCCCAGGGTTACGAAAGCCCGTAAACCTAGCCCTGGTGTGGGGTTGGGGCAAGACCTCGGTCACGCCATCGCATAGAGCTCGGTCACGTCCCGCCCCGCCGGCTGGCTCACGATCCGAAACTCGTCCAACCGCATCATCGGATCGTCCCGGATCTCGAGGTCCAGCCCTGACGCCTTGGAGATCGTTCCCACGAGCTTCGGCTCTTCTTCGAGCAGATAGAGCGCGACCTCGGGATGGAGGCGGATCGAGATCCGCTTCTCACGCTTCTCATGGCCCGCCCGGCGCAGCGTCCGTTCGAGCCGGCGCGCCACGACCTCCGGGCTGAACACCCGCCCCGCGCCTTGGCAGGTCGGGCACTCGGTCGTCATCGAGGCCCAAAGAGACGGCCGGACCCGTTGCCGGGTCATCTCCACCAGCCCGAGATCCGACACGGCGAGCGCTTTGGTTCTGGCCCGATCCCGGCCCAGCTGCGCGCGCAGCTCCTGCAGGACCCGGTCCCGATAGCTCTTGGACTCCATGTCGATGAAGTCGCAGACGATGATCCCACCGAGGTCCCGGAGCCGGAGCTGCCTCGCGATCTCCCGCGCCGCGTCGAGGTTCGTCTTGAGAATCGTCTTCTCGGGATCCTTCTTGCCGGTGTACCGGCCGGTGTTCACGTCGATCGCCACCAGCGCTTCGGTCGGCTGGATC